>NZ_JAAHHM010000124.1:0-18850 GCF_010692445.1 Moorena sp. SIO3E8
TAATACCATAAAGTTCCTGAGTCAGGCTGTGTCCTTAGCAGTCAGGCAGCGTTCTCACGAATTGTCTCTGATTCCGCTTTTGAAGTGAGTGGGGTGACTTTGTCAATCTCTACACCTGAATGCTTACATTTAACTTCATCAGGAGCATCGAGTATAAGAAACCAAATTTTCTCGATAGGATATTGTAAAATAACAATTAATATACCCAGTACCAACCCTATCAATCCATTACGTAAACCCACTAATAACATGGCTTCGCGGTCATCTTTGCCTACAGCTTGAGCCGTCGCTCCCGTTGTTCCCATCCGCAAGAAGTGTAAAAGTCGGTAAAGATAGGTAAACAAAACCGTTGCGACTGCAACTCCTGCTAAGTGACGAATTTCTGTCAGATGTCCCAGGAAAGCAACGCTGACCAAGCCCGATAAGGGAATCATGATATTGGAGAGGGTATTAATGACCGCAAGCCTGTAGAAGCGGGGGAGAAGACTGTCTGAGTTTAAGCGGGCAAGTTTCATCGGCTCAACTATCAACTTTATTGGTATTTTTAAGAGTAAATATTAACAAAAATTCAGCTTAATTTAAAAAAACAATTATGGGATTTAAAAAATTCCACTTTCTATGAAACACAGGATAGAAAGACAACTCAGATCAAGAACAATTCTGATAGCTGGTCAGCTACCTAAGAGCTGATTTATAAAGTAAATATTAAGAAGCTTGAAAGCTTTGCTATGATTGTCTTTTGGGTATTAAATAGTTCAATTGTTCTAGTTTAGCCCAAGCCTTATCCTACAAGGATTACAGCGAGTTTACAAATCAGCTCTTACAAACGGCTCGATTATCTCAAAGGGATCAGAGCTGCTTCCCTGATCCAGTGTACTTTATAGGCGACTTGTCTCCCTCTGAGCAAGTAAGAAATAACCAGTAAAACAAGTCACAAGTTACAAGTCACAAGTAACGATTTTCATGGTTTACCAAAGATGTCTCCACCAAGGAATAGGCTTAACATCAGGAAAATCGATTTTATTGCGGATTTCATCAATATCCCATCCAGTCAACTCAGCTAAGGTTTTAGCTTCCTGTTGCAATCGTCGATTTAACGATTGTTGATAGTCAACTCCTGCCCTACAGCTCATCTCCCCAGTAAACGGATGACGAAGGATATATCGTCCCTGAAACAATTCACGATTGGACGTTTCCTGGAACATCAAATCTTCTGGGAAGGTATCACGGGTATAGCGAACATGGAGGCGAGTTATATAAACATTATTAGATCTGAGTGAAACATTATTAGATCTTCCTGAGTTTAGCCAAAAGACACCTGATTTCCGGAGCTCTTCCCAATTGAGGGGGTTAGCTGAACATGGATCACAACTAGCCATATCCCAAGCATATTCAAGAAAAGCTACTTTTTTCCCTTCACCCTCGTAAGCAGTTTGGAACATAGCAGTGTAGAAATCACCAAACTCTGCTTTGACAAATACTGGAATTTCAGTATTAGAAGGAATCTTCACCGTGCGGTAGTTTGTAATTTCAGCCTGACCTCGGGGTGATAACACATAAACAATCAGGTCTTGCTCACCCGTAGCATTCATCATCCCTAAGCGAATGGGCAGCATAAATCGGGGAGACTCGTAAGCCATCTGGAGGGGTCGCAACCGTTGGTAGGCAGTTTTGTCAAATTCCTCCAGATTGACTTTGGCAACGAAAAATTTCATATTCTGGCGGATGTAGGGTCGCAATAACCGATTTGCTCCCCGTGGAATTTTGTAACCGTTGCGTCTAAGCCAGGTTTCTAAACCTCTAGAGTCCTTAGCACTGAGGATAAGAATGTTATATTCTCCAACTGAGAAGCGCTCCTCTACCGTGACACCTAAACTACGATCATAAGCATCCGGTCCCCTTGTGCCACCTGGACGACCTAGGTCTGCTGGCGCACTTTCGAGATACCTTCGGTTATGGGCACAGGGGTCTGGGTCAAAATATTCCACTAGTCGAGGTGCACTAAACTGATCGAGGCGTTCAATAATCTTAGGGTCACCTACATTCACCTGTTCTCGCTGAAGCACCACAGGAACTGGCACAACCATGGCAAAGTCTTTAACATCCCCTTGATAGTCATTTGCCATGGTTAAAACAGTGCGATCGCCATCCCGAGCAATTACCACTTGAGAGGACTGGTTATATAGTTTAGTATCAGCTTTGGCGACATAAAACCCACAAAAACCCCAGGCTTTTTGAGCCAAGCACAAACTCATTAAAACCGTTATAAAAATAGTACTTATAACCCGAATAATTTTCATTTTTATTAATTTTTTTGTCTTTAACTAAAGTTACTTAATGTCATTCAACAGAGCCACTATCATGCCAGGAAAATCTCGTAGATGACCAGATAAAATCCAAAATTACGCTCAAAGGGGATAGGGCAAACAACGCCCAGAAAATAGCAGTAGGCATGAATAATTGATTGCGCAATATAAAAGTCAGTAACGCAATACACACCGCCCAGAGCAATCGACTAATCGGTGCATTGGGGATTGAGCGAGGGTCGGTTAGCATAAATAGGGCAAACAGTAACAAAGACCCACTCATCAACCGATGGCAAAATACATCCCAACTCCAGCCAAGCCAGAGATTTCTAATTCCTTCTAAAACGGCATAAGCACCCAAAAACGCTGCTGTTGTATCCCATCGTCCTACCCGTTTTAACACCATACTGCCAGTGCCCGCAAATAATAGAGCATACCAACCATCATCCCCCCACTGTCCCGGAGAAACCCAAGCATCATTGGTTAGGATAAGAACAGCAATAATTCCAAAATTGGCTGGATTAAAAAAATGCTTGCCCTCAACTCGGAAAATAAATTTACTCAAAATTCCTAGGGAGCCAGCTAAAACCATAGTACTATAGTTATCAGCTCGCAGTAGCAGGCTCAAGCTTAAGGCTGTAATCATAGCACTTTTTAGGGAAGGGGATTGGGGAGAACTCGAAAAACTAGCATCATTATGCTGGGATAAATTTGGTGGTTTTCTCAGCAGATTAAGACTTATTTCTAAGGTTTGAATTTTGCAGCATTCAAGAATAGTTTTAAAATCGGGTTTGGGATTAAAGCCCAAAGGAAGGCCAAAGAAAGATCGGCCAAGGTTCCCAGAGTTTTTGATTACTGATCTGTGTTTGGGGTTTGACCAAAGAAATGCTGCTAAGCACTGAGTTAGTAGGCAGCTGACGATTACAACTAGAATCAAGTCTGGTCTTAGTGTCCAGTCCCGAGTGCTGATGCCCAAGACTAGAAAGATCGAGAGAAACAGAATTTGATTGTTTCGGGGGTCTTGTTGCCACATTATCTACGTATTCTGATCCGACTGTTAAAGTAATCAGGGCGCTCTGTATGGATCAGATTTAACACAAAAGAAGACGCTAACTATACCAAGACTAATGCCAGAGCGGTCAAGAAATGTTTACCCGCTGCCAACACCAGGCTACGGGTGCGATCGCACCATACTTTCCAAAGCCCTTTACAAATACCTTGACAAATGCTAGCTACTGTTTTTGATTGGTTAATTCAGTATGATCTCAAGTATAGTCGGGTCAGTTATCAGTGGTCAGTTACCGATTACTCATTACCGATTACCCACTTCACTCAATTATTCCATTAATAATCAATGGAGAATTCTAAGGGTTATACATTAAGCAAATGTCCGGTATATGGCCAGAACATTGCCCATTGTAATTAACTGTAATTAGCCAAAATTTGACGAATTTGATCATCAATAGTCTCTGGTTTCTCCACCATCGCCATATGTCCACATTCAGCAATTTCAATCACATTGTCCCCACAGGATTGAAAGAGACTGTGAAAACTAGCCAGATGACGCACATATTTCGGTTCCATTACCTTATCCTGACTACCAGCAATGAAATAAACAGGTTGTTTTAGTCGGGAAACAACCTGAGGTAAGCGATGCACCTCAGCTTCTGTGGTAGAATCTAGTAACGTCCTCAGTGCAGCTTCCGCGTTAGCAGTAACAAAATCAATAACCCGTTGACGTCCCCATTTCCGGGAAATAGGATGCGCTACCTGAGCCCGGGTAAACAGTAAATCGAGTAAAGGGACATAACACAACCAACGGGGACGGCGTTTTACCAACTGCTCACCAGCCAGCCGAAAGCGCTCAAATTCTTCTTTAAGATAAATTCCACCACCAGCATTAAGACAGATTACCCCTTGAATCCTCTGAGGCAGCAAATAGGCACCCCATAGAGCAATGCTACCCCCTAGGGAATGACCAACTAACCAAGCTTGTTCGATTCCCAGTTTTTCTAACAGGATGCCCAAGTCCTCAGCATAGGCAGCTAAGCTATAGCGGTCAGTGGATGAAACAGCAGTCTCAGGAAATGGTGATTCCGAGTCCCGGTTAGATGTTGAGCTTTGAGTGTTATGAATTTGGGACTGGGATTCACCGAATCCCCGCAGGTCATAGATCAGACACTGATACTGCTGTGACAACCTATAAATTAGAGGTTGCCAATAGCTACGGCTTAACAGCCAGCCGTGGATGAAAACCAGAACAGGGCAGGATGATTGGGTAGGAGGTGTTAATTCGTAAGTATGGGATATTCCTAGAATGTTAATGCTTGCCATACCTTGATCTTATCGAAGAATTAACAGGATAGGAAATTCGTCAGTGATTTTAATCACAACGGGTCGCACCTGTGCTTGTCACCTTTTTATGACTAAAACACTTGACCTAGTAATCGCCTCCGAATGCTTTCAGCAATTTTTTGACCTAAATAATCGGGAATCAAGTTTCCGTTAGGGCCTAGTAGGTAAAGAATCAGCCTGGTTCGTCCCCGCCACACCAGCAAGTTGGCATTGACCACCAGTAAATCCTCTTGCCAGATGGCATACATAACTTTGTAAAATAATCCAGGTTGGTTATTTGCCTCAATTAACAGCGCTGGTAGATGAAACACTGGGTCTACATAAAATTCTGTTTCTACCTGCTTCAAGCCAGCATCGAGATTAAATTCCACTGCCAGCATTTGTTCCACCTCAAAGCGCCCTGCCAAAGCCTCTCTCAGGGCACGGCAGACATTTTCTGAGGTTTTGTGGGTCAGCGCTTTCCGGTTACGAGACACCACTAGTTTCATAAACACCAGCATTGGTGGACTAATTTGACCATAAAGACTGAGACTGTGGATAGTCAGTCCATAGGCAGTCAGAACGCCAAAAATGTCACTGAGCAGAAAAGACTCATTCCGGTAAGCAAAGTGCAGGACACTTTTTGAGCCTTCCGGTTTGATCTCAATTACAGCATGTTGGGTTTTATAGAGTCGGTAAGCAAGTCTGAGGTTGTGCAGTTGGATCTCACTACTAACAAACTGCTCATAGAACTTAGGAAACGCTCGGTTGAAGCGTTTCAGGATTTCTTGTTGGGATGATTTCCAACCCACAGTCATCGATAGGGGTAGGTGGCTATTCTTGTTTATCAAAAGGTGCGCGCCCGTTCGCGCCCCGCGTCGGGCTTTGCCTCAAGGTGCTACCCAAGGTCGGGTAACCCGGCCTTGGAGGGGCGCACCGCCACGGGAATTTAATTGTTAATGGTAAGAGCGCACCTAAGCTTTTTGAGTTAACACAACCCGGTAAGCTTGTAGAGGGACTTACAAAAATACTGATAAAAGAGCCTTAAATCTATATATAGATAGAGTTTAACATTGATTTGCTTGATTTATTGATATATCTGGGTTTGAGCCCTTTTTGGCTATTTGGTGTATTTCCAAGGGTTTCCTCTGGGTTTGAGGCTTTTGTCTTGCTCAAAACTCTCTAAGTCCCCCGAGGCAACAACAAGCGCGGATCTGATTCATTTCTCACCAATTCTGCTGATTAGCCTAGTCTAACTAATCTTCCCCAACTTCCCCACCTTCGGTAGCTTGCCGACTTTCCTTGTTAGGTGCGCTCTTACCATTAAGAATTAAATTCTCGTGACGGTGCGCGCCTGTTGATGCAAAGCGCGAGTGGGGAGGGGCTGTGTGCGGAACACCACCATTCTCCTTTGGAGACACTACGTGAACGCACCGCTGTTTGCCCCGTGGAAACCCCCGTCACGCCACTGCATCGGTTGTTGATTTAGATTCGCGCAAGGGCAGCAAACAGCTGTGCCCCCTCCGACGCGAGCATCTTATCCAAGCGACTTCAAAGAGCGCGACCGATGGGAATGCTAGGATAATAATTTATATAGGAGGCTTAATAGGAGGCTTAATTGTGGTATTATCATTTGCACAAAGAATTAGTTTCAGATCAAGGTAGGTCGGGTATGATAGTTTTCCTGGTGGAATAAAACCAATAGATCAAAGATCACTTTCTGTTTTTTGAAACAAACATTTAAGTCTGGCTCTGGTTGACCGAGACCCAGAACGTCTGAGCCGTCAGGGAAAGAAGACCATTACCAGTTCAAGTAGCTCACAATTATGATAACGCCACTGTCACACCTGCATGGGTTTTTGGAAAAGCTTCTTTAGCAGTTCTGACACTGCTTTGCCTCAAACACGACCGGAAGGAGATACCGTAGAAGGTGTAAAATATCGCACCGACGGTACCTCACGGGTATTTTTCAGTACAACACGAGAAATTGACCTGTACGAATTGGAAGAACTTTGTGATGCTGTTGGTTGGTCTCGCCGTCCTCTGCGCAAAGTTAGGAAAGCCATTCAGCATAGCTTTTTGGTTACTTCTATGTGGTACCAGCGAGGTAACACGAGGCGCTTAATTGGCTTTGCCCGTGCCACTTCTGATCATGCTTTCAATGCGACAATCTGGGATGTAGTGGTTCATCCAGATTTCCAAACCAAGGGACTGGGCAAAGCTTTGATGAGATATATGATCAAAAAATTGCGCAGCCAGGATATTAGCAATATCACCTTATTTGCTGATCCTCAAGTGGTAAGTTTTTACCGTAAAATGGGATTTATGCCTGACCCAGAAGGTATTAAAGGCATGTTCTGGTATCCAGATTAATCTCGAGTACACACAAAGCGCCAAAAGTGAGTTATACTGGTTATACTACATTAGAGGTAGCACCCGGGATGTAGCGCAGCTTGGTAGCGCGCCTGCTTTGGGAGCAGGATGTCGCAGGTTCAAATCCTGTCATCCCGATTTTAAATTCATAAGTCAATCAGTCCATAAGTAAATCCGTAAATCAGTCAAGACACTAGGGTAAACTCAGTGGAACTTGATACAGTCAGGTAAAGTCAAACTTGATACAGTCAAACTTGATACAGTCAAACTTGATAAGAGTTAGCTACAGGGGGATTAAACGCCACTGATCAGCGCTTGTTAACAAGCCAGGTCAAGCTATGATCGATCAAGTTTGATTTGAATCTCTGCCTCTACTAGAGGTTAGTGAGGTGCGTTCAGATCTCTCAGTGAGCAGGGTATTCTAGTTGTAACAGGCTCTTCTTCGTTAAAATTCGAGGTAATTTCTATGAAATCATTGTTCCGTTGGGGCACAACATTAAGTTTAGTAGCGAGTGCCTTACTAGGCTCAGTGAGTGTGGAAAATTTAGCGGCACTGGCTCTGACCGAAGAGCAGGTAAGAGAAAAGTTGAAAGCTGTACCTGTATTTGCAGTTACTGATAGTAAAGGTTCGCCACTAGTAGCCTCAATTCCAGATCAGCAAGATCAAAAGAAGACTACCTCAGTGGCAGGTGTGTTTATTAGCCAAGAAGATGCTAATGCGTTTGTACAGCGTTTAAAGCAGGAGAATCCTGAGCTAGGTAAGAAGGTACAAGTAGTTCCTGTATCTTTGGGGGAAGTTCATGAGCAAAATCAAAAGAATCGCACTGTTCCCAATGGTTTAAATTTTGCCTACATACCAAACCAACAGCAGGTAAAGCAGGCACAAGCGATCTGGAACCAAAATGGTCAAGAAAAAAAGCCATTTCAGGGCGTACCGCTGTTTGTTGCCAAAGAAGCTAGCAACAGCGGATACCTCACTATTCAACAAAATGGGGTCTCATCAATTCCGTTCTTTTTTAACAAAGAGCAATTGCAGAGTATAGTGAATCGCTATAAGCAGCAAGACCCTAACTCCCAGGTTAAGATAGAGGTAGTGCCTCTAGAGGGCGTTATTAAAACCTTACAGGAGAGGAACGATCAGCAACTAGAGAAAATCGTACTAGTGCCATCCCAGGAATCCCTGAAATTTTTGCAAGGTCTGTCCCAAAATCAACTCCAACGTCCAAATCAATGATTATGGATCAGCGGTGGATGGTCTCGGGAAAAGAACTCTGGCAGTGGCGTCAAGATGCTTGCAAGTCTGCAGCTGAGGCAGGTGTCTCTACAGCTGAAGTGGACTGGTTGCTAAAGGAGGTAGCTGAGCTTGACCCATTAGTGCTACGCTTGGAGTCATGGCAACAGTGTGCATTATCAGGGAAAGTCGCTGAAAACTCAACTATTCAACTTTCCCAACCTCTACCTGTACTTACCCAACTGTGGCAAAGGCGTATCCATCAGCGATGCCCAGTTCAATACCTAGCTGAGGTTGCTCCTTGGCGTCATTTCTCCTTGAGAGTTTCCCCAGCTGTCCTAATTCCCCGTCCAGAAACTGAATCCCTGATTGATCTGGCGGTCAATGCTGTAGCTATGAGCTCTAAACCTGACTTATCATCAGGACACTGGGCGGATTTGGGGACTGGTAGTGGAGCGATCGCTTGTGGACTGGCAGAGGTATTTCCCCATGGGACAATTCATGCCGTTGATTGCACTGAAGAAGCCCTTGCCATTGCTCAACTTAATGCTCAACAGTTGGGCATGGCAGAAAAAATAAAGTTCTACCATGGTTCTTGGTATTCACCTCTAGAAGCCTTAAAAGGTCAGTTCAGTGGTATAGTGGCAAACCCACCTTATATACCTAGTAACTCCCTCAAACAGCTACAACCAGAAATCTACTACCATGAACCCCATATTGCCCTCGACGGCGGCAGGGATGGTCTAGACTGTATCCGACAGCTGATTGAAATATCTGGGGATTATCTGCGCCCCGGCGGTGTTTGGTTAATTGAAATGATGGCAGGACAAGCGGACAAGGTTGTTCAACTACTGCAAAACCAGGGCAGTTACTCTCAGATTCAGATATTTCCTGATTTAGCAGGTATTGACCGCTTTGCTCTAGCTTATAGGAAGTATGAAGTATAAACAAGGTATGCATGGATGCCAATAGGTAAAAAGCTTTGGATAATTTCAGCTAACGTTTACCTTTGACGTTATCGCTTCTACTTTTTAGTGTGCTGGTGAGCAATGACCCAAGTTTCTATGGCTACCCTGATTTCTGAGGCTCTCTCAGGTAAGCTGGTAAGTTTTCCAACAGATACAGTCCCAGCACTAGCAGTGCTACCGCACAAGTCAGAGTTGGTGTTTGAGGCAAAGCGCCGTCCTCAAGACAAACCTTTGATTTTGATGGGGGCATCCCCTAAATCTCTTTGGCCATATGTTCAAGGTACTTCCGCACAGAGGTCGATTTGGGAACAGATGGCTCAGAAGTATTGGCCAGGAGCATTAACATTGGTGTTACCCGCTTCAGATAAAGTACCTAACGTAATGAATCCCTCTGACCCGACTACTATTGGGGTGCGTGTGCCAGCTTCTAAGGTAGCGATCGCAATTTTGTCCAAGACTGGTCCGTTGGCAACTACCAGTGCTAATTACTCAGGCGAGCCACCTTTACAAACAATGGCAGCGGTTGAGGTGCAGTTTCCCGAGGTATTGACGCTCCAGCCAGCTGAGTTAGAAGCGATCAAACCAGACAAGATTGGCGTCCCGTCTACTGTTGCTAAATGGACAAGCAGTGGCTGGGAAATTTTGCGTGCTGGAGGGATTCAATTAGACGATTCAGGGTTTTAATAGTTCTACTCACCTTTGAAAAAAACTAGCTATCCTTAAAAAGATCTGACAAAAAAGTATGAAGTTTGAATTGTGAAGTATGAAGTTTGAATTGTGAAGGAATCCTGAATTGTGAAGGAATCCTGAAAACCTTCTATCGATTGGTTACTTGGCAACAGGTATTTTTTTTAGCCTGGTTGTCTACCCAACTCTATCCTTGTCGATTTCCAGCAGTATAAGCTTCAACCTTCATTCTTTATCCTTCAATTTTGTTAGGTGCGCTTTCCGTTGCGAATTAAATTCGCGCTTTGGTGGGCGCCTCCTAGGCCGCAAGCAATCCCTCGCTGCCTAGGGTCGCACCAACGGGCTCGCACCTGTTGACGTTTTTAGTGTGGCAAGACTTAATAAGCATGGGTGAGACGGATCTGATCTATTTGCTAGTAGGCATTGGGTTAGGAGTTATCGGGAGTCGCTTCAGGAAATTTTTAAAGGTGCGCTTTCCAATGGCCGGGGAACCCGACCTTGGGTCGCACCTCCATGAAAGCACAGACTCAAAGACCTCTGGATGCCATCAAACTGATACTGATGCTGAAGAAATCCAGCGTCTGAAACAGGAATTCAAGCAAAATCAATTGGCTTACCAAATGGCAATGGAAATGAGCCAGTTTAAAGCCGGATTTTTGGCACGAACTTCCCACGAGTTGCGATCGCCTCTGAGTCGGTTGATTGGTTTACATCAGTTGATTTTGTCTGATCTGTGTGAGTCTCCAGAAGAAGAGAGAGAATTTGTGAACCAGGCTAACGCCTCTGCCCATACTATGGTTAAACTGCTTGATGAGGTGACTGCTGTAGCTAAAACTGAACACGGTACTAACGTTTTGGAGATTTGCTCAGTCTCTTTGAAGCAGCTGTTTGAAGACCTCTATCGTCTGACCCATTTGCAAGCTGCCAATCGCAATCTCCAGCTGGAAATAGTTCCACCTGACCCCCAAATTCACGTTTTAGTCGATCCACGGCGTTTTCGACAGGCATTAGTCATGATTGTGGATACTGCAATTACTCAGATAAGTAGTGGTCAAATTAAAGTTTGGACTGCACTCTCCTCTAAATCTGAAACAGTTTCCATCTGGATTGATATGCCCTGTGCCATCAGCTGTTGGGCTGAAGATGTTGATTTATTGCAATTACCTCCAGATCAATCAAAACAGCCCAGTGAAATGGTATCCACTTCATCTGGACTGACGTTGTTGATGATTCAAACACTCCTGGAAGTGATGCAGGGGCGTATAGAAGTATTAACGGTTCCCAGTGAAGAAGCTGACAATGATACCTCTGTTGAGAATCTTACCCGGTTTCAAGTTTCTATACCCCAGGGGATTCCTGAGATTGTAGAGCCTTACTAGGCACTGGAGTAACTAGAGGCTGATTGTACAATACCATTGTGGTACTGGAGTTCACCTCAAAACCAATGCGTTCGTAAAAACTTTGTTGATGGGTGGTCATCAAATAAACTCTCTCTACTCGGCTCATCTGAGGATGAGAGAGTACAGTTTCCACTAGCTTACGCCCTAGCCCAGCTCCTCGATAGTCTGGATGGATAACGACATCCCAAATGCTTCCCCGATAAATTCCGTCAGAGGTAGCTCTAGCTAATCCAATCAGCTTCTGGTTATCCCAAACGCTGATGACAGGATTACTGTTAGCGATCGCAACTTGCCAATCCTCGATTTTTCGGTCTTTTGCCCAAAAAGCACCTAAGTTAAACAATTGTTGTAGCTGGTAATAGTCGATTTGAGATTTGCGATCGCAAAACTGAATATGGCGGTAATCCATAGTTACCAAAGTTCCTTCTGATTTTGTTAAACGTGCCTTGAAATTGACTTACTTTCCTGATGTTAGTCTGGAGTTTTAATGAAAACTGTTTAAGTGAAAATAGGGTTGATATCCTGTCCTATTGACTACTTTTAAGGAATATAAATCAGAAAATTTATCCTGATTAATTAACCAATTAATCAGGATTAAACGGGTTTGCAGATAGCTGTTAAAGATATATCTATCGATAGGTTATCTCTGGCTTGACAAACCCAGGGAGCTGAGTATTACAAAATGTTAAGATTATAACCTATTGTAATTATCTCGGTCAAATCCAATAACTGATAGTATGGGTGGTAGTATGGGCTATTGTTGTTCGATCACGACACCTGTGCACAACCACCTCTCACCCACCCCATCCAAACCCCATGCCCAATTGCCTAATCAGCGTTGGGAAATTGCCCCCCTCAAAACTGAACAAGCTAACCAACTCGCCCAAGCTAGAGGGATTTCCCCCCTAATCGCTCAACTCCTGATCAATCGGGGCATTGAAACCTCTGAACAAGCGGAGGTTTTCCTCAATCCCCTATCTCAGGTGATGCCTGCACCGATTGATGAATTTCCCGATTTGGCAATTAGTGTCGAGATGCTCACTGAAGCGATCGCAAATCAAGAAAAAATCGCTATTTGTGGAGACTACGATGCTGATGGCATGACCAGCACGGCTTTGTTACTCAGAGCATTGCGCTGGTTGGGGGCTGATGTAGACTACGCCATACCCAGCAGGATGACAGAGGGTTATGGCATCAATACACGGATTGTGGAAGAATTTGCGGAGGAAGGGGTGGGTGTGATTTTAACGGTTGATAATGGTATTGCTGCCCATGAACCTATTGCTAGAGCTGTAGAACTGGGAATAACGGTTATTGTCACTGACCACCATGACCTACCTCCAGAACTTCCAGACGCTGATGCCATTCTCAATCCCAAGCAACTGCCGGAAGAGTCACCCTACCGAAGTTTAGCCGGCGTAGGAATAGCTTACATTTTAGCTATCTGTCTAGCACAAGAACTGGGTCAAATCAAAGGCTTGACCCAACAGCTGTTAGAACTATTTACTCTGGGAACTATTGCGGATTTAGCTCCTTTAACCGGGATCAACCGACGTTGGTTAAAGCGAGGCTTAGGGTTATTGCCTCAATCTCAATTAGCAGGAGTTCAAGCATTAATCGAGATAACTGGGGTTAAAGATGACCAAAAATCCCTCAAGCCGGAGGATATTGGATTTAGACTAGGACCAAGAATTAACGCTATTGGTCGCTTATCGGATCCCCAAATTGTAATTGAACTGCTGACGACCACTGCACCCGAAGTAGCACTTGAGAGGGCAATGCAGTGTGAAGAAGTGAACCAACGGCGTCAGCAATTGTGTGCTGATATTGAACAAGATGCGATCGCATTTATTGAGGATACTGGACTAGATTGGCAACAGAAGCGGGTATTAGTGATTGTCCAACCGAATTGGCATCATGGAGTCATTGGCATTGTTGCCTCCAGATTAGTAGAGCGCTATGGTGTCCCAGTCTTTATTGGAACCTATGAAGACAAAGACCAACAACACATTCGCGGTTCAGCACGAGGCATAACTGAATTCAATATTTTTGAAGCCTTAGAGTTCTGCAAAGACTTACTGGGTAAATATGGAGGACACAAAGCAGCTGGTGGATTTTCCCTACCTGCTGAGAACTTAAGCGCCTTTGAACAATCCCTTAGCCGTTTTGCCCATCAATCTCTAAAACCTGAACACCTCAAACCCCTAGTTGCTATCGACGCTAGCCTAGAATTCCCTCAAATTACCTCTAACCTCTACCAGCAATTAGATCTGCTTCACCCCTGTGGGATTGGCAATCGGGATCCTGTCTTTTGGAGTGCGAATGTCCAAATCCTTGAGCAACGAGTTGTTGGTAAGGGACACATTAAGCTTACCTTGAATCAGGACAATCAAGCAGTCACGATTCAAGCTATTGCTTGGCGTTGGGGAGAATACTTCCCCTTACCTCGGCGAGTGGATATTGCCTACAAGTTGCGAGAGCATCATTGGGAGGGCAACACAACCATTGAGTTAGAGTTAGTGGGTGTCCGTCTACCCGTAGTTACTAGTAAAGTTACTAGTACCTCAACCACGAAGAAAGCGGAATTTTATTACAATCAGCGCCGCTACACCTGTAGCCTTTGGGAATCTTTAAACGAACTAAGAATTAGAAACCCGGAAGGGAAAGTCCTAGCGATTCAGAAAGGAGAACGCATTGGACTTTTGGGTACTAAACGGGAAGATGCTAAAGAAGTTAATGTCACTAAACCTCCTTACTACCCCTTGATCAAAGCAGCAACTCGTGCCTTGGGACTCAGTTGAAGACTTGAAAATTAACAAGTTACAGGTTGCTGACGAGTTGAAAGTTAACCAGTTATAGGTTGCTGGCGAGTTGAAAGTTAACCAGTTACAGGTTGCAGGTTTTCTACTGAACCTTGGCCAAAAGGCCACGCGTGCGCGTTCAACCTTCAACCTTCAACCTTCAACCCCGTCACCTTCAACCCTATATTAAAGGTCGCCTCTAAGAGCATATAGGGCGAAAATGACCACTGGACCAGCAATCACAACAGCTGCCAGCATACTCAGCTGAGCAATCAATACCCAATCGATGTTACCTATAAAATCTAAAAAAGCTAAATACATATGTTCTCCAGAATTGACCCAACAAAGGCGATGGTGACTAATCACAATCCATCGCTTAGATTTTACTGGGTAATGATCTGCTTTTTTTAAGTAAGTTTACAAAAATATACAAAACTCAACGGCAAGCCTGAGCACATCTATCACGGGTGAAAACTCGCTAAGCTAGATATACTTTAAGCTTTTAGCTCTTTTTTGAAAGTTATGGCCACTTGGAGTTGTGTAAAGCAATGTGGCGCTTGCTGTCATCTTGACCCAGCTGAGCGTCCAGGATTAGAGGAATATCTTCTTCCAGAAGAGCTAGCGCTATATTTAAGTATGGTAGGTGAGGGGGGATGGTGTATAAATTTCGACCACACCACCCGTGAATGTCGTATTTATCCCCATCGACCTCGTTTCTGTCGGGTGGAACCTGAGGTATTTCAGGATATGTATGGGGTGGAGCCAGCAGATTTAAATGATTTTGCCATTGACTGCTGTTGGGAGCATATTGAAGCACTTTATGGTGATTGCTCTCTGGAAATGCTGCGCTTTGAGCGGGAAATATGGAGAGAATAGCGAAAATCGAAATTAACGAGTAACTAGTAACGAGTAACAATGCGTGTAAAAATTTGTGGCATTACGAAACCGGAGCAAGGAGATGCGATCGCAAAATTGGGAGCAACAGCATTAGGCTTTATTTGTGTACCAGGCTCTCCTCGTTACGTTACACCCCAGCAAATTCAAGCCGTGGTCAACCACTTGTCCGTATCAGTTGACCGCATTGGTGTGTTTGCTAATACCTCTACGGAAGAAATTACTGAAATTGTCGTCCTTTCAGGGATAAATGCCGTTCAGCTGCATAGTAATGAATCCCCAGAATTTTGCCAAAAGCTGCGCCAAGCTTTACCAGAGATTGAAATTATTAAAGCCTTAAGGATAAGAACTC
The DNA here is from genome assembly GCF_010692445.1 of Moorena sp. SIO3E8. NCBI lineage: Bacteria > Bacillati > Cyanobacteriota > Cyanophyceae > Coleofasciculales > Coleofasciculaceae > Moorena > Moorena sp. SIO3E8. The sequence goes on from NZ_JAAHHM010000124.1 coordinate 15,347, forward strand.
CAGAATGTTTAAATCAGGCAGATAGTTATTTAAGTTGTGTAGATACACTATTGCTAGATGCTTACCATCGAAAAATGTTGGGCGGCACTGGTAAAACCTTAGACTGGCAAAGGCTACAAAAATTTCGTCCCAGTATCCCTTGGTTACTAGCTGGTGGCTTGACACCGGATAATGTCTTAGATGCCCTAACGTTGGTGCAACCCAGTGGGATTGATTTATCCAGCGGTGTAGAGCGAACACCAGGTGATAAAGATTTAAAAAAAGTTACTCGGTTGTTCGAGAAATTAGGATCAAGAGTTTAAGGTTGAAGGTTAAAATTTAAATGTTTAATGTTAAGTGTTAAATGTTGAAGGTTGAAGGTTGAAGGTTGTTGGCCTTTGGCGTTCGGTGTAGGGTAGGTTTAAGATTAAAGATCAATAGTCAACAGTCAACAAGGTTTGGGATGATTCTAATGGAATGGTAAAGTGGAATTGACTACCTTGATTTTTCCCCTCAGACTTAGCCCAAATTTTTCCACCCATACCTTTAATAATCTGACGACAGATAGCTAGACCAAGACCTGTGCCACCAACAGTGCGTCGCAGTGAATCTTCCTCTTGATAAAAACTTTCAAATATTGCGTCTAGCTGACTCGGTTCAATACCCCTACCAGTATCCGCTACAATTACTTCTAGCATGGGATTATGGCGGCGATTTTTGGTGAGGAATCCTATCGACTCTGCTTGAGTTTCATTGATTTGGGCTTGGATAGTGATTTTACCCCCTGGCTCAGTAAACTTACAGGCATTATCTAGGAGTTTGGTTAAGACTTCTACCAACCCTTCACCATCTGCTAGGACTGTAGGTAACACAGAGGGTAGTTCAACGTTTATTTCTGGTAGAGTCTCTGGTGACCAAATCGATCTCAGAGCAGAAAGAGCCAAGTCTAGGACTTCGATAATCTGAATGGATTCCGGGTAACGACAGGTCTGACCACTTTCTAACTTAGACAGAGTGAGGAAATCTTGAATCAGTTTACGCATGCGCTCGGCATCGGTTAACGCCGTATCAAGCATAGTTTGCCGAAACTCCGTTGGCATTTCTGGTTCACTCTCTAAACTTTCTAGGCACACTCGGATAGTTGATAAAGGAGTTCGTAATTCATGACCAACGATAGCAATCAGATTATTGCGGGTTCGTTCTAGGGCTTCTAGTTGGTTATGGAGTTCAGTTAAGTCAGTATAAGCTTGGGCTTGATTCAAGGCTACCCCAGCTTGAGTTGCGATCGCTTCTACTAAATCAATATCGTCTTCGAGCCATCTATAGGGTTCCGAACCCCCATGGTGGAGTTCCAGCATCCCCAGCAGTGTTCCTTGATAGTGTATTGGTACCAGTAACCAAGATCGAATCTGCCAATGCTGAATAGTTGTCCTCAGAGCTGGGTTATTGTGTAAGTTGGGAGCTCCAGTAACATCAGCAATGGCAATGGCTCGTTCCTGAGCTAGAGCGACTTGAATTAGAGGATTATCTGCTAACGACCACATCTGTCCAGTGAGGGACGGTAAACCAGAAGCAACCGATTCATACTCAATTTTTGCTTGCTGGTCACTAGGACTACAGCGGTAAAGCAGGCAACGGCAAGAATTAAAGGTGTTTCCTAACTCTTTTACTGTCGCTGCTAAAACATCTTGGGGATTGAGGGAGCGACGGATGGTGGCGGTGATGGCATTAATCAGACGCTCCTTGCCTTCTTTGGTGCTGAGGACTCGATAAGCTTTCAGGAGCTTATATTGACTCGCTTGCAAATAAGTTACCAGCCGCTGAGCAAAAATACTAATATCAATCCCTGCACTGGTCAGCAACAATGTTTGCTCTGGGACTTCTGTAGTCAAACCATAGCGCTGCCATACCTGCTCAACTTTTGGGGCTAGTTCTGGTCGATAACTAGCAATCCGTCCGAGTAACAATCGAGCAGCATGAATGGTAACCCGGCGGTCAAAGGACCAAAAGCCCTCAAACCTGCGAGCCTGCTCCATGGAAGTTGCTGGTGTTAGTTGTTCTCGACAAATTAGGCAAGCTGTATACTTCTGCGCCAAAATCACCAGGTGCCACTCTTGGGCAAGACCATCATTTGGGTCTAAGGGGATAATTTCTAAGGAGTCTTCAACCAGAGCAAAGCCAGACTCGGATTCTGGTGCCGCCAGCACATAAACTTGGTTTGTACGTTGGGCAATTCGCTGATAGCGGTGGACTTCCTGACGATAAAACTTCTCATGCTGGAAATTGGCAATCACCAAGGGAGAGTCATCCACTGCTAGCACGAGGTCTTCCATGGCATGAGAAAGAGCTGTCAAGGAAGATTTGAAGTACATTTGGCAGCGCAGATCTGGTAACTCTTGCCGTAAATCCCCCAGTAACGAATTCGGATTATTCACCTAGAAATCCCTCCCTAATTAGTCCCACTCCACCCATGAGGGGGATAGTTTTACCTCAACAAACTCTCTTGATCAAACCAACCCTTTTGATCAAACCAACCCTTTTGATCAAGGGATTATTTATTAGTTGTTAGCTGTTAGCTTTTGGAATTTTGAATATTCACTAGTCAGTTGATCTGGTACCGTTGCCCCAGAAAGCTCAGCCTGACCCAAATCTACATTTGAGAGAGTAACCCGTCTCAAATCTACCTGACTCAAAATTGCTCCACTCAAGTTTGCTTGAGAAAGGTCAGCATCACACAGATTTGCCCTAGTCAAGTCTGCCTGGTGGAGACAAGCACCAGTCAAATTAGCTCCTCTTAAGTCAGCGTAGCGCAGGTCTGCCCTGGTTAAATTGGCTCCTCGCAAATCGGTATCCTCAAGAAGGCTTAATCTTAAATCGGCTCGGGTTAGAATGGCTTGGCGCAGGTTTACTCTGGTAAGATTCGCCCGAATCATAAATGCCTGACTCAAGTTAGCCTGCACCAGAGAGGTTTTTTTCAAATTAGTTCGCCATAGTTTCGCTCCTGTCAGATTTGCCTGATTAAGGTTGACTTCCTGTAAAACCGCGAGACTCAGGTTGGCATCAGCTAGGTTGACTCGTCTGAAAATTACTCCAGTCAGATTGACTTCACTCAGGTTGATTTGCTGGAGATCTACTCCACGGAAATCCGTCTCACCTGCTGAATAACGCTCTAGAAGCTCATTAGTATCCATTTGGGGTATCCATAGCTGGCAGCTGCGCCAACATGACATAGTGTTACTTTTAATGTAACATAATGTTAAGAATACTTTTTGTATGTAAAGGATTATGTTATATTTGGGAGTTTTATCCAGGGATAAGCTGTTCTTATCGGTGCCTGCAATGGATTTGTGATATAATCAACCACTTACCGGATCAGGTAAGTGTCGGCTTCAAGCTAACCCTAGTGCAGCGCGGCAGAAATACTTGAGCAGCTGCTGATAATGGTAAAATAGAAGGATGAACTGCTTACCTACTCGATGCTCAGCTTACCCTATTGTACTCTTCACAACTTGTGCTATGCCTGAC
>NZ_JAAHHM010000125.1:0-18152 GCF_010692445.1 Moorena sp. SIO3E8
CAATATATTGAAATTGGCGGTGGGGCATCCCGTCAGAAGTAAAGCTTCCAGAGTATCCGAACCGATAGGTGGAGTTGGGAAGAAGCCCACACTGTAATCTACGATTCAGTGTGGGAGTATGTCACTAAACAGAACTAGGCAGGGTTTATTAAGAATTATCTGAGGGGGTGACATGCAAGCTAAAATCCTTATTGGGTAATACTTTCAGCCGATATGTTACAAAAAGATACATACTAGTTTGGCCTGACCTTGGACGTAGTTATAAGGGTTTTAGCTTCTAGAACATCATTCCTAGGGTCAATTGCCCAGTTTATCTTAGCAAAGATAAACTGGCATCAAAGCATTATCTAGTAAGCTTTTAAGGGCTCATGTCACCCCCTCAGAAGAATTATTTACAGTTGCTTGACAAGAATTGTTGCTCATAGTCACTGACTTCAAGTAAACTTCCCGACTCCCGACTCCCGACTCCCTATTTCCTATTATGACTTCGGAGCAGGGAAAAGTGCTGCTTTGCTTGACAACAACGATAGAAAAACATCAGCCATTTTTGGAAACTTGTATTACTGGATTCAACACTTATGGGAATAGAGAATATAGAGATGAGTCATCAGTCAATCGGTATTACTTCTCTTGGTTACTATTTACCAACTGGAAGAATGACTAGTTTGGAAATGTCCCAGCTTTCTAATACTCCGGAAAATGTCTTTATTGAAAAAATCGGCATCTTTCAAAAGTGCGTAGTCACTGATGATGAGCAACCCTCAGAAATGGGAACCAAAGCGGCATTGTCTGCTATAGATAATGCCGGGATTAGAGCTAGTGATATCGATCTTATTGTTTACTGTGGTGTAGGGGATTATGATTATCGACTATGGTCACCGGCTGCTAAGATCCAATCTGAAATAGGAGCTGATCAAGCTTTTGCTTTTGAGGTCAGAAACTTCTGTAATAGCGGCAATCTAGGGATAGATATATGCCGTAATATGTTAATAGCAAACACTGAGTTTACCTATGGGTTAGTTGTTTGTAGTGACAGATTATCAAGTCTTGTGGACTACTCTAATCAAGATAGTTTATCCACATTTATGTTTGCCGATGGTGCTACTGCTGCCATTCTGAAGAAAGGAGAAACTAGTAACCAAATTTTGGCTTATCACGCGGTTACTGATTCAGAAGCTGTGGACTGTTTTAAAATTCCACTAGGGGGAACTAGGCTACCTTTTCATTCTGACAATGTAGACCAAAGCTTAAATTATATGCAAGTTGCTGACCGTGAAAAGCTAGAAAAAATTATTTCATAAGTTTACCTGGAGACTTATAAAAAAGTAATTTTTAAATCCCTACAAAAAAGCTCATACACTATCAATGATGTAGATTTTATCTTTACTAATCAAGGAAAAAAAAGCCTATTAATAAAAATTTTTTCCTGGTTGGGCTTGACCCTAGAACAAACATTTATCTCTCTTCCTGAACATGGAAACTTAGGGGCTAGTGATACGTTACTTGGCCTCTGCAAAAGTAGAGAAGAGGGTAAGATTAAACCCGGGAATTTGGTAGTGCTAGCAAGTAGCGCTGCTGGCTTTTCCTGGGGGGCTTTGACTATTAAATTTTAAATCCATGTACCTGGAAAAAAGCAGAGTAATCAAAAAGTAAGCATATGCGCTACGGGCACGCTACTTGAGGTGCCGTCAGTTGTCAGCTGTCAGTTGTCAGCTTAAAATAAACCTGGTTTCCATGGCAAAGTTTTGCTTAGCGATGCGCTACGGGCAGCCAAATGCGATTGGCCTATGGCCTCAGCTTCCGCGCTTATGCGATCGCGTAGCGTGGCCTATGGCCTCAGCTTCCGCGCTTATGCGTTCGCGTAGCGTGGCCTATGGCCAATCGCGTTTCCATTGGGATGTTGGTTTTTGCTCGGGTAATTCCAACGCAACGGTTAAAGTGGGCTTCAGCTACGACAACCTATCCCTGGATGTCTGTCGATAACAGTCTGTATGTTAATAAACACAATAAAGCAGGGTTTATTAATAATTATTTCCAGTTTCTTGACAAACAATAACAAGCGTTTATTATAATAAAAGTATTACAACTAAAATTCCCTGTTCCCTTTCCTATATATGATTATCGCTGATGAAAGCTAAAGAAGTTGTGAGACGATATGCAGCAGGAGAAAGGGATTTCCGCAGGGTAAATCTTAGAGGTCAGTCATTTCAGGGGAAAGACCTTTCAGGGGCAGATTTTAGTGAAGCTGATATTCGAGGAACAAACTTTAAGAATGCTATTCTAACAGGAACTAAGTTCTGTAAGGCGAAGGCTGGATTACAACGACCCTGGGCAATTGGTTTGCTCATTGTATCATTATTGCTGTCAGGAATAATAGGAACCTGGTCAGTAATTGCTGCGAGTTATGTAGCCAGATTGATGAAACCTGAATATACTCAGCAATACAGCTGCTTACCTGGAATACTATTTTTCATTGTTTTAGCATTTATACTTATCACTTTTGCCTCTAAGGGGTTTACAGAAAAAGCTTTTCGGTCAGTCGCTATCGCTGTACTTTTCGCTATTGTTGTCTTATGCGTTGGTATTATCTATGGCTTTATTGAAAGCAACCGGGAGAATTTATCGAAACATGTAATGGAATTTTCCAATGCTGTAGGAGGGGGCACTGGTGCTATTATAGTGGCACTCAATGGTTCGGTTTTAATTACTATTGCTGGTATTGTTGGGGGTTCTGTATGGAGTATTTTTGCTTCTACAATTAATGCTATTTTTGCCATATTATTTTTTTTATTTTACAGATATTTGATTAATGAGGCGGAGATTTTTCATAACTTCGCTTATGACGCTGTTTTTATAATTAGCACTATTCTTGTTGTTTATTCAAGTATTTTGATTGCTTGGGGTGCATTAGGGGAAGACAATAATTTTACCTTAGTTAGGGAAATTTCCATAGCCTTGGCCGCGACCAGAGGTACAAGTTTTTATAATGTAGACCTAACCAATGCTGATTTTACGGGAGCTATCCTCAAAAGTACAGATTTAAGGGAGGCTACTATCACTCATACTTGTTGGCGAGATACTATAAAAATTGACCAAGCTAGACCAGGTAAAACTATCTTAGCTGATACTGCTGTCAGAGAATTCTTGGTTAATGGTAATGGTTATAAAAAGTATTATAGGGGTTGTGTTCTTAGTGGTGCGAATTTAAGAGGAGCTAATCTAAATTATGCTAATCTAAAACAGGCTGATCTTAGCGAAGCCACTTTAGAAGAGGCTAATTTAGAATGGGCTAATTTAACTGAAACTAATTGTATTGATACGGATTTTACTCATGCTTATTTTACGGGAGCTTGTTTAGAAGCGTGGAATATTGATTCAACAACTAGGTTAACTAACGTTGATTGCCGGTTTGTTTATCTGTTAGAAAACCCTGAGCCAGGAACAGATAACCGTGAGCGTCGTCCAAGTAGCGGCGAATTTCAACCAGGAGAATTTACTAAGCTATTCCAAGAGGTCTTAAATACTGTTGACCTGATTTTCCGAAATGGTGTTGACTGGAAAGCTTTTGTTACTGCTTTCAAAAAAGTCCAAGTAGAGAATGAAGATACCGAACTAGCTATTCATAGTATTGAAAATAAAGGGGATGGTGTAGTTGTTGTTAAGGTAAGTGTTCCCCCTGACACGAATAAGGAAAAGATTCATAGTGACTTCACGCAAAACTATGAACTTGCCCTCAAAGCTGTAGAAGAAAAATATAAAGCAGAACTAAAAGCTAGAGATGACCAGATAGTAATTTATCGTGAGCAAAGCGCTGACTTAAAAGAAATTATTAAAATACAGGCTAGTAGACCTATTCAAAACATGATTGATGTTACAGCTAAAGCGGAGAATGATATGTCAGATAATTCACGTAATTTTACAATAGACCAAGGCCAAGCTACTAATCCTAATGTTAATACTAATCCTAATTTTGCTGTTGCCAACGACAATGCTAGACAATTGAACATTGCTAATTTGACACCAGAGCAAAAACAAAGCCTAGACGAAGCAGCAGCTGAAATCCAGCAACTCCTAAACCAACTATCCCAGACTAATCCCACTACAACAACCAAAGAGAAGATGACAGTTGTAAGTGAAGTTGTTGACCAAATTGAGAATAACCCAACCCTAAAAGCTAAGGTAATCAATGCCCTAAAAGCAGGAGGAGTAGAAGCCTTCAAAGAAGCCATAGACCATCCTTTAGTTAACATTTTGATGGCTACGATTGAGGGATGGAGAGAGGTTTAGGCGTAAGCTATCAGCTATCAGCTATCAGCTTAAGCGCTACGCGCACGCTACGCGAACAGCTATCAGTTATCAGCTATTAGCTAATGGGCGAAGCCCACGCTACTTGAGGTGCCAAAGGCCAAGGGCTGACGGCTGACCACTGACGGCTGACCGCTGACCGCTGACCGCTGACGGCTGACCGCTTACAATAGGATTATCAGCTCAAGTAACAATTTTCCAATGGTTCAGCAGCTAACTCCCACCACCGATGACATTTTTTATCCCGAAAGTGACGGTAAGCCCTTGGCGGACAATACCCTTCAATTTGAACTAATTACCACCATTAAGTTTGGCCTAGAAGTTCGATTCAAAGATGACCCCAATGTGTTTGTCGCCGGGGATTTGTTGTGGTATCCAGTACAAGGACAACCAAAAATCAACCAAGCCCCCGATGTCATGGTAGTTATCGGTAGACCAAAAGGGCATCGGCCTTCTTACAAAACCTGGGTTGAAGATAACCTTAATCCCCAGGTGACCTTTGAAATAGCCTCACACACAAACACTATCAAGGAACTAGAAGAGGATAAACTCAAGTTTTACCAGACCCATGGAGTAGAAGAGTACTATCTTTTTGACCCAAATCGGACAAAACTAAAAGGCTGGTTGCGTTCATCAGAAAAGTTAGAACCCATCCCCCAGATGCTTGGTTGGGTTAGTCCCCGTTTAGGAATTACCTTTGACTTAGTAGACTCGGAATTGGTACTGTATTCTCCTAATGGTGAGCGCTTTGCTACTTATCTGGAAATTGTTGAACAGAGAGATATCGCTCAAAAACAAAGAGATATCGCTCAACAACAAAGAGATATCGCTCAACAACAGGTAGAGTTTGAAAGGTTGGAAAAAGCACAAGCCCAGGAAGCTTTAGAGCAACAAAGGCTGGAAAAAGCACAAGCTCAGGAAGCTTTGGAGCTTGAACGAAGTCGTATGAAAGCCTTACTGGAACAATTACAAGCGAAAGGGATAAATCCAGAGGATTTTGAACTATAATCTAAGTTATCAGCTATAAGTAGTCAGCTATCAGCTTAAAGCTGACTACTTATAGCACTCGAACTAAAGGTTAAGACATATTTCTGCTCCCAGATCCGCTGTTCCCTATTCCCTATTCCCTATTCCCTGCTCCCTTTAAACCAAATGCAAACTAACCCCATCTGTCTGAGAATTAAGCAACAACAACTGAGCCGGTAGAGCCTGTTTAGTCTGACTATTCCAGATAGCTAAACGGGCTTCTAAAGATGACTTCAGCTCCTGAGTCGTTCCAGTTAAATATAGCGCCTCTAAATTAACCGCTTCTACGCCATCAACGGCCTGAATTAATGCTGTTACTTCTGCTGCTGTTACCCCTTGACCAAAGGTACGTTGTTCAAAGGCAAAAGCAGACACTAATAGCGTTTTAACTTCAGATAAAACCAGATCGCTGCGATAACGAGAATCCACCCATATCCCTGCTTGAAGATTAAAGTAAAGGGCTTCATAACTATCAATTTCAACCTTAGAGGCTACCGCCAGACGGCGCTGCTGAGCTGGGTCACGAGCAGCATTAATTGCGTTGAAGAGATTAGTATATAATATGGAATCAGGGCTGACTTGATTGCCATTACGGTCTGCAATGGTAAGGTGAATCAAGGGCAGGTTTTGCCCAATCTCTAAAGTAGCTACCGTAGCTTTACCAATACCAGCAAAGGTACGGGTAAATGTCTCAAAATCTTGCACTGAGACAATGCGCTCCATCGGCAAAATATTGACAGGAGCTTGAGACCGAGCTTGGTCACGGGTTTCTGCAGAAGCTGCTCCGATGGCGGGTAGGGGATTAGTAACCTCTACAATTCCCAAGGGTCTGGTTTGGAGAACAGTAAGACTGCCAGCCCCTACTTCCCCATCCAAGCCGATTCCACTGCGATAGGTGGCGGTAATATTTTCATCTCCTGTGGGTAGACGAGCACCGCTTTGTCCATCCCCAAAGGTAATGTTAGTTAGGACTTACGCATTTGCCCCCTAAATCCCCCAATTCTGGGGGACTTTGACATCATTACCCCCCAGAATTGGGGGGCTAGGGGGGCGAAATAAACTTCACCGCGTAAGTCCTGATTAGTGTTGCCATTATCATCAATACGGACAATGTAGGCTTGGCGGCGGTCGTCTAAACCATAAAGCGATCGCACTTCTTCCCACACTATATTATTGACCCTTACCTCCAAAGTGGTTTCACTACCGCTAGAGGTAGCAGCAGAAATGTAGGTTAAGGGAGGCTTCTGGAGTACAAACTTCTGATTTCCTAAGGTACCATCACCACTACCAAGTACTTCATCCACCACTGTTTCACCATGAGTAGCTTGAGCAACATTAGCATTAATGGTTACTGTGGTGCGGTCGTAACGGTTTTGGAGTGACTGAGTCAGGGTGAGAGTAATAGCAAGAGTAAGTAAATAGCGATCGCACAACCGTATTGGGCAAGCTGGTATTCACAGGAGTCCAACTTTCCGAACCCTCTGCGGGAATGCGATGTTCAACAATAGTCAGAGACCCAGTCCCAATGGTTACCCAGCTTTCCCCGCCATCAGTGGAGCGAAACACATTACCACCAGTGGCTCCAGCAAACAGATGGCCTTGAGAGTTAATCGTCAGGGCATGAATATCAGTATTGGTCAAGCCTTGGTTAATGGGAATCCATTCCTGACCACCATCGGTAGAGTAAAAAATCCCCTTATGAGTGCCAGCAAAAACCACATCTTGCCAGGTAGCCAAAGCTCGGATATCAGCATTTTTCAATAGACCTGTAGACACGGAATTCCAATTGTTTCCGCGATCGGTAGAGTAAAAAATACCACCTGCGATCGCACTATACTTACGCTTGGTATCATCTGGTAACTCTTTCCAATCGGGAGCATTGCTACCAAATAGGTTAATTTGCTGTCGAAAGGCAAAGACTTGGGGGGATTCGATGCTGGGTTGGTCTGGTGCTGGGGACCAAGTAACTTTGGTGTAACCGTCTTGAGTATTGGGTTCAACGGTTTGTAAGGTCAGAAAATGACCTTGATTGGATGCTGCTGCAGACGGGTCGATCAGTATCAGTAAATTACCAGGTTGGAGTTGGGTATTGATGCCTTCTAGGAATAGTTCGGTAGTGTTACTACTAATTGACTGGGTTTGTTTGACCAAAGGTCGATAAGGTGTCAGGGCATTCCATTGTGCTCTGGCTTCAATCTCCTCAATCGTTTCAAAGGTCTGAGGTAGTTCCCCTTGTCCTGGAACACTTTGAACTTTGGTTCCTTTGGGAACTGTAGCAACGCTAGTCGTACCAGGGGTATCGTCAACGCTGAAAGCTAGGAAAGTACTAGCCGCAACACCAGGATTGAGCTCGTAGCCGATAGTGCGAGTTAATTCCAGAACCGACAGCCGTTCAGTGGCTGTGTTGAGATACCCTTCATTAGCAATCCGTTCTTGGTAGAAGCTAAGTACATCAACAACAGTAGCTAAGCTATCCAGAAATGCGATCGCAGGGTCATCTCGGTGGCTGGTATTGAGAGTAGCCAGAGGTCGGTTACCTTGGTCTGAGTCATTTGGGGAAGCCGTTTGAGTACGCAGACCGGCTAGCATCCGTTGGAAGCTGGTGCCATGGGTGCTAACTCGATAGGCTAATGTGGTTAAGCCAGGGGAATTGTAGTGAGATGTCATATGTATAGAACAGGGAGTGTGGGGAGATGGGGAGATGGGGAGATGGGGAGATGGGGGGATTTTTATTAAGGTTCATTATCCGGACATCCTATCCTGTATAATAGAACTGGGAACAGGTACGGTAGAGCCCTAATTATCCTGACATGATATTATTTGATCGCTGCCAGAGCGCGATCACGACAAAGCTTCAGCCGTTCAGCTAAAACCAGCACTTGGGGTTCCCGGATAACCGAGAAATGGTCGCCGGGAATTTCGTGTACTTCTATTTCCCCACCGACCAAATTGCGCCAACCTAGAGTGGGATCACCAGCTATGTCTATGGGCTGCTCGCTGGAATTGAACAGGGCAATATTCCCTGGATAAGGTTGCGGTTCATAATTATAAGACGCAAAAGCCGTAGTTTTAAAAACCTCGAACAAGCTTTCAACATCCTCCACTTTTACCTCTTCCGGCAGCAAATCAAACATTTTAGCTCGTTCCAGGACATATCCCAATCGCTCCTCTGGCATCAGTTGTTGGAGTTGAGCGACAGATACCGGCACTTCCTTCCCCCGAGGAGCGCCCATTTCCTGAGCAAATTCTCTTGGATAGTAAATATCCAGACCCAAGTTTCTTCCAGGGGTGCTGTCAACTAGAAGCCTGTGGTGTTCTGGACCCGAGGATTGTATCAGTCCTAGCAATGCTAAGGTATCCCCTTGTTGGTGTAACTGTTGTGCCATTTCTAATGCTAAGTGACCGCCCACACAAAAACCAACTAAATAGTAGGGACCCCGAGGTTGAATAGTTTTAATCCCTTTGATGTGGTGAATAGCGAGGTCCTTGAGAGTGCTAAAAGGTTCCCGTTCCCCATTGAGACCGGGGGCTTGCAAGCCGTAAATCGGTTGCTCGGTCCCCAGATTGCGGACTAAATCGAGATAAAATAAGACAGTGCCGCTGCTGGCAGGGACTAAGAACAGAGGTGGTAAATTTCCATCGGGCTGCATTGCCACCAGGGTAGACATTGACCGAGAATCTGGGTCAGAGCGAATAGAAGTAGCCAGCTGCTCGATAGTCGGATTTTGTAACAGCGTGGCCAAAGATAGATTTTTGTCAAACTGCCGTTGAACCCGAGCGATTAAAGCGATCGCTAACAACGAATGACCACCGATATCAAAGAAATTATCTCGGACTCCTACGGGAGAAACCTCTAAAACCTCCGACCAGATTTGTGCCAGTTGTAATTCAAGGGTATCCCGAGGTGCAATAAAATTAGCATTGCTACCGCTAGTTCCCTCCGGTGCGGGAAGCGCCCGGCGGTCAATTTTGCCATTGGGAGTCAGGGGCAGGGAATCTAGCATCACAAAAGCCGAAGGCACCATATAGTCCGGCAGCTTTTGCTTCAGAAAATCCCGCAGTTTCGGCGTCAGTTCTCGCACCTGCTTCCGATACAAAGGGTTATTGGCAAAATCGCTCCAATTCTTCCAAGGAGATAGAGAGCGAGGCCGATCGAAAACTATTGTCGGAACCACATAAGCCACGAGGCGCTTGTGACCTGCTTGATCTTCCCGGACGATGACAGCACTTTGCCCAACTTCCGGGCGGGTCGCCAGTACCGATTCGATTTCTCCTGGTTCGATGCGGAAGCCACGAATTTTTACCTGGTTGTCGATGCGACCGAGAAGTTCGATGTTACCGTCCGGGAGATAGCGTGCCTTATCCCCCGTTTTGTAAAGACGTGCTCCTGCCTCTTGGCTGAAAGGATTGGCAATAAACTTTTGCGCGGTTAATTCCGGACGGTTGAAATAGCCTCGGGCTAGACCCACACCCCCGATATGCAGTTCCCCCGGTACGCCGATGGGAACCGGTTGGAGAGCATCGTCGAGAATATAGAGAAGTATGTTGGCAAAGGGTTTGCCGATAGGAACTGGAGACTCTAGGGGTAGATTAATCTCGGTACTTTCAAAATAGCAACTGTCAATAGTTGCTTCGCTCGCTCCATAAGAATTTACTAACCGAGTTTGGGCACCGCAGAACTGTCTAAATTTTTGGTATTCTTTGACAGACCAACTATCAGAACCGATCACCAGTAATCCCATGAAATCGAGGTTTTGCTTGGTATTCTCCAAATACTCAATTAAATACCTCATCACTGCTGGCACAAATTCGGCACAATCGACTTGCTCTTGGAGCATCAACCGATACAGCTTTTCTGGTTCCAACAAAAATTCCCTCGGACAGAGAACTAATTTAGCTCCTGAACAAAGGGCTCGCACCCAATTTCCTGTAAAAACATCAAAGGAGAAACTCGCCATTTGCAGATGGCTGTTCTCTGGACTTAGTTGATAGGCTTGCTCCCAAGCTCGATAAGCATTCACCAGACTTTGATGCTCGACCTGCACCCCTTTCGGTTTTCCTGTCGAGCCTGAAGTGTAGATGACGTAAGCCAAAGAAGTCGGTTTGGCACGAAGCCCGAGATTTTCCTGACTATACTGAGAAATGACCGACCAATCTTTATCCAAGAAAACAATCCGCCCCTGGCTTTCTGGCAGTCGAGCCACGGATTTTTCTGAAGCCAACAGCAAAAACAGTTGGGAGTCTTGTAGCAAATAAGCCAGGCGATCGCGCGGATAGCTCGGGTCTAAGGGCAGATAAGCCCCGCCCGCTTTGAGAATGCCCAGCAATCCTACCATCATTTCGATAGAGCGCTCTACGCAAATCCCTACCATTTCCTCCAGACCGACTCCGATCGATTCTAAATAGCGAGCTAATTGATTGGCGCGATCGTTCAATTCTCGATAGGTAATTTTTTCCTGCTGAAAAACTACAGCCACCGAATCAGGCGTTCGTTGTACCTGCTCTTCAAATAACTGATGAATGCACTTATATTGGGGATAGTCTGTGAAATTATTGTTCCATTGCACTAACAATTGATGTGTTTCCTCTCCCGTCAGCAGGGGTAAAAACGCAATTTGCTGCTCTGGATTGGTGACAATGGACTCTAGCAAACAAATAAACTGTCTTGCCCAGCGGTGAATAGTTTTGGCATCAAACAGGTCGGCACTATATTCCCAGATCACATGGAGAGATTTGCCAATTTCCTCAATTCCCAAAATCAAATCAAATTCCGAACCCTGTTCGTGTACGGCTAAGTATGGCTCCATAGACAGTACTTCTTCCCCTGCCAGGCGCTCGGGTGTCTGCGGGTTGTACCAGCGATGCTTGCGCCAAGTGAAATCGACTTGAATTAGGGGATTTCGGCTGGCATCTCGGGGAGGGTTGAGCCGTTGTACTAATAAATCGAAGGGATAATCTTGATGAGCTTGTGCCTCTGTTACCGTTCGATGGATGCGGGCGAGAAATTCTGCGAAGGTAGGATTGTCTGCTAGATTTGCCCGCAATACCACCTCGTTGGCAAAGTAACCGACAATGCTTTTAAACTCCTCAACGCTCCACCTCGCTGCCATTGGGCTTCCTAGCAGGATGTCGTCTTGGCCTGATAAGCGATGTAACAGGACAAAGAAGGCAGCCAGCATAATCCGATAAAGACTGACTCCTTGCTCGGCAGCCAGTTGTCGCAGTTTCTTGATCAGTCCTCCATCAAGTTCGACAATATGGAATTCATTCCGACCGCTCAAAACCTTGGGTCGCCTTCTGTCTGTTGGCAAATTCAAAGTCGGTAAGGAGTCGGCGAGTGTTTGGTGCCAATAGCGAAAGAGTTCTTCTCCTCGGGCGGACTCTAGCATCTGAGTAGCCCAAGACACATAGTCGGCATATTGCCAAGGGGAATCTGGCAGCAAGTTAGCAATTTTTGCTTCTGGGAACTTCTTGACTTCTGCCGCATATAAAATTTGGAATTCTTTGAGAAGCAAGTCAAAGGACCACCCATCGCCTACAATGTGGTGCAGGGCGATTAATTGGACAAACTCTTGGGTTGAGCGGGCAAACAGCCCCAGCCGCAAGACCGGGCCCGTTTCTAAATTGAAGGGACCCTCTACTGCTACCAGAATTTGCGTCTTTAACTCGTCCTCGTCCCATCCAGAAGCGTCTGTTACCTCAATCTCAATCTTGGAGTCTTGACTAACTACTGCAACGGGTTTGCCGTCCCGAGTCCTATAGGTAGTTCGCAGAATCGAATGTCGTTCAACCAGCTTCTGCCATGCCCTCCGCCAAGCCTCTAGGTCCAACTCGACCGCCAGACGAGTGGTGATAAATATGTTGTAAGCTAAGCTTTCTGGATTCTTCTGGTATATGAACCATAAGGCTTGCTGTCCCTGTGAGAGAGGGAAAAAATACTGATCGTTTTCTCTAAATAGGTTCTGCATTCGGACTCTATGCAATAAGAATTTGAGAGTACTTTTCCAATTACTTACAGTTGTTTACCTACCTACCCCCAACCCTTTAAAATAGTGGATCAGTTGCTTGGCTTTGGCATTCAACTTTCTATAAATGAGTTACTTTTCATCAAATACAAAAAGACAACTGGGATTGTATCACAGGGCAAACGCCTATTGTGAATAAACCGGGGATAGTTCTCAATAAACCCTGGCTTTTTGTGCTTGTTGACAAGGCATTTTATACATATAGTGTTTATTTTCTATTGATAAAACACTATATATAGTAATCCTAAAGAATTTGTAAAATCTGCAAAATCTAAAATCCTTGGTGGGGAAGGGTTATAGCGATTCGGCGTTCGCGCAGCTTGGCCTACGGCCACAGCCGACGCGATCGCGAACGCGATCGCTTCTGCCACTATATTTCTATATTTCACGAATCATATAGGATTGCTATATAGGACAGACGAAAATTAGATGGGTTTTCCCTCTCACCCTCCCCACAATCCTTTGAGTTATAGATTTACAACAAGAAGGTGTACCCTCTAATCACAAACCGCCTTGTAAATAAAACTGACTTCTGCCATTTTCAGGAGTATCGGGGTTATTATCCAAACGAGCAACAGCTAATGGCTCAATCAAGATTTGACCTGCTGCCAATTCCCCTCGATCGGTTTGTCCCCACTCACGGAAGCGGGTTGGCTCAACCCAGTCAACCCCAGGCACTGCCATGGCTTGGTTAACAATTTGGCTAAGATAGACCGCTTGACCGAAGGTAAAATTGTCAGGATGGAAGAAACCCCGTTGACCGACCGCTAAGTCTGTGTTGCTGAAGGTTTCCATAAGCGATCGCTTCACACTGCTCTGGAAATAGTTAGGCAACACATGTACTGTCAAAGCAATATCGAGATTAACAAAATAGGGAGCCTGGATTTCGATATCATGACCCATTAAGCGATAGGGAGCCATAAAAGCCAGTAGCTCTTCCCTAAATTGGGCATCAATCGGTCTACCACTATACCGATCCACAACAATAAATACGCTATACCAACTCCCTGTCCAACGCAACTGAGCTGCTGCTTTTTGCACTTCTGGATGACGCTGGATGGTAGTGGCATAGTCGGATTCGGTCACGCAGCGTTCAGGGGTTCGGAAGGCTTGGGGAGCGTATAACCGTGCTTGCTCAATCGGTTCCGGGTCAATTCCCCCTTGAGCTGCGATGGGATTCCGTACTCCAATCACCTGTTTCACCAATTCACCATAGGCTTCACTAGTGACTGGTTCCAGATGAGCGATCGCATCAAGTCCCACATTACCCACCAAACCATTACCAATCCGGTAGTTGGTCATCAGCTGGGAATCTGGACTAGGTTGCTTGCCTTGAACACTATCACCAAAGCGCAGATAGGCAGTGCCATCACTCTCCATTTCCACTACAAAATCCGCAGCAAATCGGTCACTATTCAATAGGTCACGATGCACCAACCAGGTTTCACCAGTATCCGATTGTAAACTGATCTGAGGCACTGCCGAACGGGGGTCTTGAACAACCGTTGTTGCCACCGCTTCCAGAATTGCTTGCTGGTGGTTGTAAGGCACACTGTGGGTGAGACCAGTGCGAGACAACTTGGGACGATAACGACCAATGGTTGGGATAGTGGGCAGTATCTCTGTCCCCTCTTTAGGATAAGGCTCGCCATGGTCAGCCAAAACAATATTCCCCCGAGCCACTGTGATATCTGTGATTGGGCCAGTGCTACTGAGAGTTGCTAGCCATAGTTGGTAAGGCAGAGCATCCTGGGGGTGCCATTCAATCTCAGTAATATCTACTGGCTGATCAGTTGGGGGATGATGAAATTGACCACCAAGGGGGTCTTCTGTGGGAGTTACCTTAGTTAACCGTACTGGATGACGGTTTTGGGGGTTAGCCCCAGCCCTTAAACCAGTGTTTGGGTCTCTTACCTCTTCAAAGATCAACACATCCCCTGGTTGCAAAGCCAGATGTCCCATTAATGTTGCTTTGGTCTCTTGCTTCGACAGAAACCATTCCCTTGCTCCCCAGGTATAAAATTTAATCTCATTGTGGGCAGCAAATAGTTCCTGGGAATGTAAGGTTTGAAAGGTTTTTGCCCCTTGAGCCAAGACCTCACTCTTAGCAGAAGAATTAGGATCGATTACCGACCCTTGACCAGAAACATGGGTTAGTAAAAGAGTTCCGTTTTCTAGCAGCCCCTCATTAACATTTACTGCTACCTGCACCCAGACTCTAGCATTGCAGCCCTCGTGCAACACGTAATCTACCAGCCTGCCGTGGCGGCGTACAGACGTGCGGCGGCGAGCTGTACCAAGGTAGGCTTCAGTAGCTACAGCATCCTGATAGTAACTGAGGTAGTCAGCAGAGTAGGCCAATACTTCCACCAGCGCAATCCCTAAATCCGCAGGATTTCGCTCTAGCCATTGAGGCATCACTTCCGACAAGCGGTTGAGCATTAATTGCCGAAAGCTGCTATAGTCTTTAGCTAAGTAATCTATCTCCGGTACCGACAGGGTTTCTATATCACTTGAGGATACTGGCTGGGGGTCAAAGGTAACTTGGTCTGGACGTTTGAAGGAAAAATTGACCCGCTCAAAAAACGGATCGAGGTTGCTAATATTAACCAGTTGTAGCGTATAGGTAGATAAATCACTAACCTGGGACTTAGTAGGAGCTTTGTATTCCACCAACAGTGTCAGCACATTCCCACTAGGTGGTTGGATTTCCAGGAGCCTAACATCAGTAGTTGTAACCGCCGTACCTCTAGTGATGCGAATATTTCTAGAGGTCAGGTTTGAGAGCACTTCCTGGGTTGCTTGTGTGGAAGCTGGTACAAAATGAAGCTTTAGCGCCCACTTATTCGGTTCATTCGGTGTCTGTTGTGATTCCACCTGAATGTAATCCAGCCCGATCTGTTTAGTTTGACGACTAAGAGCGATCCGGCGTTGGTGTCGGAACATGTGTTCAGCTGTTACCAAGTCTGTCATATCACAAACCTCGCTCAAACTCAGTTACCTGACGCTGTTGATTACGCCGAATCACATACTGGACTGTGACTCGCAACTTAGTATCTTCACTCTTTACTTCCACCCTCTCAACTTGAATTAACTCCCCTAACCACTGCTGCAACGACCCTTGAACCAGAAACTGAACCGCAGTACTGAGTTCCTCACTATTCGGAGAAAAGACCAGCTGCATCAGACTGCAGCCCAAGGTCGGGCGGTTGACCCGTTCTCCTGGGGAGGCTAGGGAACAGCAGCAATAAGTATAACAAAGTATACTAAAGTCTAGAATTATATGTTAGACTTTAATTATGGCATTAGTACCAATCCGTAAGGCGGTCGAACTTACAGGACTCTCTAGAAACACTTTGAGGAAGTATGCAGACAATGGCACGCTCAAATGTGAGCGGACTCCAAGCGGATATCGCCTCTTTGACACAAACAGCCTCCTCAGTCTCGGAAAAAACAAAGGGAGTGGACAAGCTACAATCTGTTACTGCCGAGTCAGTAGTGGTAAACAATTTGACGACCTCGCCAGACAGATCGCCTACATGCACTCCCTCTTCCCGGAAGCAGAAATCGTCAAAGACATCGGTTCAGGACTCAACTACAAAAGAAAAGGTCTTCGAGCCATACTGGAACGACTTATGCGTGGCGATCAACTCACAATTGTTGTTGCCTATCGAGACAGACTCACCCGATTTGGGTTTGAACTCTTTGAGCACTTAGTCAGTCTCAACGGTGGAAAAATCCTGGTTCTCGACAACCCTGAAAGTTCTCCAGAATCAGAACTTACCGCAGATCTTCTCTCCATCATTCACGTCTTCTCTTGCCGGGTTCACGGACTCAGAAAATACGGCCAAAAAATCAAAGAAGATTCGAGTGTTCCTAAACCCTGAACAGCGAGCAATTGTCCGCCACTGGTTTGGGGTATCCCGTTACGTTTTCAATAAGACCGTCAAAATACTCGAAAATGGCGAAGTTAAAGCAAATTGGAAAGCCATGAAAACTGGTATTATAAATGACCTTCCTGAATGGTGTAAGACAGTGCCTTATCAAATCAAATCTATAGCGATAAAGGATGCTTGTACCGCTGTCAGGGTCAGAAGTTACCGCAAGGATAGTGGAGCCTTTATAGTTGGCAGGCTATGCAGATAAGGGTTAAAACTTATTGATTAAGGCTCCACTAACAATCAGGTTTCGTCTCCGGAGGCCAAGAAAAAATACAAAAAGACAGCGCAGATTAATCGGGTAAAGTTCAGATCTCGTAAAAATTGGGTACAAACTTGTTATATTCCAAAGTCGGCGGTTTCTATTAAAGGAATTTATTACACGATATTAAGTGAAATAACCTTTACTGAAACACTTCCCGTTCGCGCAGCGTCGGCTACGCCGAATCACATCTGCGATTGTTGATTGACTAGCACCAACGGGGACTATTATTTAGTAGTTCCCTATAAGACAACTCAAGGAGAAACCGAAAACCAAGGTAGAGTAGTTGCCTTAGATCCTGGTGTTAGAACTGTCTTGATGCAGTCGCTCATGGGGGAAACCACGGCAGTCGCTCATGGGGGGGACCCCCAAGACCGCGCTGCCTCCCCAAGACCGCGCTGCATCGCTTTTTGACATTTTTCAGTGAGACTTCTATTGGGAAGATTGGCCATGGTGACTTTTCTCGGATCCAACGATTATGTCATCACTTAGACAATTTAATTTCAAAAATTAGCAAAGCTAAGGGTAAGCAAAAGCGTCGAAGGAGAAAAGCCGCCAGGAGGATGATTATTAGAATTCAAAATCTGGTAAATGAACTGCATCACAAAGCGGCAAGATTCCTAGTTGATAACTTTGACGTAATACTGCTTCCTACCTTTGAGACGTCTGAGATGTCTAAAAAGCAAAATCGATAACTTAGATCTAAAACGGTTCGCAATATGCTTTCTTTTGCCCACTATCGGTTTAAAGAGTTCTTAAAGCATAAAGCAGCCGAAAACCGAAAAATAGTTGTTGATGAAAGCGCAAGCCTATACTAGCAAGACTGTTAGCTGGACTGGTGAACTAGTCAATATCGGCGGGAGCAAGATTATCAAATCAAAAATCGATAACCAACAAATGGATTGACCTTTGGTCACGCTTCGCGAACGTGACATCAATGGCGCTCGTGGGATATTCCTACGGGCTTTGGGAGATACCCCCTGGCTGAGAGATTCGGCAAAGCCGACACTTCGTGAACAGCTTGCATTGGCGGGTAATGGTCTATCTTGGTAGACTTTGGTAGCTAAAAAGTATCGGTAAACAGTAATTGTTCCATCAGCTGAGGGATGTGTTCCTCAGAGGTAGCCTCTGCTGTCCGCCTCCGCCCATCGATTTGGAAAGCATAGCCAATCTCCATTGCTAGATAGATAGCTCTGACAACTCATTCACGCTTAGCCTGCTCCCTAAGTGAGTTGATCTGGCTTCCCAGGTTGGGTTGTGTTACTGCTCCAGGGCTCTCTAGGGAAAATCTTTGATTTTGGGAGTTTTCTGGAAAACTATTGAAGCGATCGCTTGAAAATGCGAACGCGCCCCGCGTGACCGTTCGCGTAGCGTGGCCTTTTGGCCAAGGTCAATCGCATTCACAAATCTTAATAATTTCTAGACTACTTTGCTGCTACTGGGGGCTTGAATTGTTTGCTATAGGGTACCTAGGGCATGTCGTCAGTTAGAGAATTGACAACCAGTCAGTGCAGCTATAGAACTGAGGGGAGTCAGGAAAACTCAACTAAGGAGGAAGTAATGCGTCGGTATGCCTTGCGTCTTGGATCAGTGGGA
>NZ_JAAHHM010000126.1:0-18082 GCF_010692445.1 Moorena sp. SIO3E8
AATAGGAATGCGAGTTAAAATATCAGGCTCACAATGGAATATTGAAAATGTTCCTAAAATTCTTTCTTTACGCTGTGCTTACCTAAATGGGATGCTTTATTAATGATGTTTTTACAAAAATGAGATGCACCCGATGCGCTATGAATTTTTACTAATACTTCATCCTCCTTAGGGATGGGTTTTTCTATTTCTTTGAGCTGAAGAACATCGGGTGATCCGTATTTTGTGTAGAGAATCGCTTTCATAGGTATTTTGGTTAATTGTTTTATTATGTATAGCAATTTTTATAGCTATGATAATTGCTATATACTTGATTACTATGAAAAGCTCGATAATTTGACTAATTCCTTCTGAGCAAACTTCCGCAGTTTAGGATCGGAGTCATGGTCTGCTCTATCCTGCAATAAGGATCGGGTTTGGGAATGGTTAGGATAATATTCGAGGATGGCCTTAAGGGCTGCTTGTCGAGGATTGTCATCCCAGCGTTCCTTACGCTCAAAGGGGTCATGGAGAATGCGATCGCATAAAAATTCAAATAACCAAGGCTGATTGGCCGTAGGCCACGCTACGCGATCGTGCCAACCTTGAGCTAACTGTTCAATTGCTGTAACTCGCACATCCGAATCAGTATCAAAGCGAGCCGATTGTTGAAGTAGGGCGAAGGTATCTCGGTGGTCTTGGTAACCTTGAGCTAACTGTTCAATTGCTGTAATTCGTACCCACGAATCAGTATCAGAGCGAACCGATGCTTGAAGTAGAGGTAAAGTATCTCGGTGGTCTTGGTAACCTTGAGCTAACTGTTCAATTGCTGTAATTCGCAACTCCCAATTAGTATCAGAGCGAGCCGATTGTTGAAGTAGAGGTAAAGTATCTCGGTGGTCTTGGTAACATTGAGCTAACTGTTCAATTGCTGTACGTCGCACCCGCGAATCAGGATCAGAGCGAGCCGATTGTTGAAGTAGGGCTAAGGTATCTGGGTGGTCTTGGTAACCTTGAGCTAACTGTTCAATTGCTGTAGCTCGCACCCGCGAATCAGTATTAGAGCGAGCCGATTGTTGAAGTAGGGCTAAGGTATCTGGGTGGTCTTGGTAACCTTGAGCTAACTGTTCAATTGCTGTACGTCGCACTAACACATAAATATCCGAGCAAGCCAATTGTTGAAGTGTGGCGAAGGCATCTGGGTGGTCTTTGTAACCTTGAGCTAATTGTTTAATTGCTGTAACTCGCAAATCTAGATCAGTATCAGAGCGAGCCGATTGTTGAAGTGTGGCGAAGGCATCTGGGTGGTCTTTGTAACATTGAGCTAACTGTTCAATTGCTGTACGCCGCACCCACGAATCAGTATCAGAGCGAGCCAATTCTTGAAGTGTGGCGAAGGCATCTGGGTGGTCTTTGTAACCTTGAGCTAACTGTTTAATTGCTGTAACTCGCAGATCTAGATCAGTATCAGAGCCAGCCAATTCTTGAAGTAGGGGCAAGGTATCTGGGTGGTCTTGCCAATGGGTGGCTACTGCTACTACAGCTTTAATGCGAATATCACGGACTAACTTTGCCTCATTTCCATAAGGGTCATAATCATAATCCCATTGATGGAGCAGTAATCGAGAGGATTGGTTATAGAGTTCAGAACGGTCACGAGGCAATTCTTGATTGCGATTCAGGATTGCCATCATCGTTAGTAATAGGGGATTTTGCGCCAGTTGTCGAATGGGGGAGGATGTGTCTATTGCTTTTTGTAAGCGCTCCCGTTTCCTAACTTTATCGGCTTGATCCGTAAAGGTTAATTCATGCCAGTGCTCGATAAAGGTTTGAATTTGTTCCGACTCCAAGTCTTGGAGCATAACATGACGAAATTCAGCATCCCGTAGCCGTTGGGGTTTATAACCAATTACCCGAGATGTTACAATTACTCTTACCTTGGGATACTTATTCGTAAAGCGATGAATATCCGTAATCACATCTTCTCGTTTCCCTAAATCAAACACTTCATCCAAGCCATCAAACATCACTAAGGCATTACCAGCTTTTAACTGGTCATGAATTTGATGTTGATTGAGATGACATATTGCTCCACTGCTTTGATGACAGAATTCCAAAAAGTTATTACACTGTCCACTATCGCGATTCCGGATATAGGTGCGTAATTCAATCAGTAAGGGAATTGGTAGAGAAAAGGCAGTAGTTATATCTGTTCTTGCCCACTCCAATGCTAAATATTGCAGCAAGGTAGATTTACCAGAGCCTGGGTCTCCTAAAACCACCAAATACCGATAGCTTTGAGAGTCCTTGATCACATCCAATACCGATTTAATTGGCTGTTGATAATAAAGCTTTTTAGCTTTTTCCAGCTCCTTTTGGTCAATTTCCTGTTCTAGTTGACCACTCTCTCGCAGTTTTTGATCATAATCCTTAGGAAGTTCATGAATCGCCTCTGGCATCAAGTCATGAACCTCTCGCACATTTTGGGGGATAAATATATTCCATAGTTTTAGTTGATTATAGGCAGAGCCGTCGGTATCTAAACTATCTAATTTGACATTACCATAGCGTTCTAGGATTGCTTCTTGATATTCCCTTAAGTCAAAGTCTGGGATAATGCCTGCTGTAGCTTCAGTGTTTTTGGCGATCGCTTCAATATTTTCGAAATTGCGGATAGGCCGTAACTTATCCGATTGCTTAATGATAGTTTGTACTTGCTTGAGATATTGTCTACCAATATACTTCCAACGAAATTCTTCCGGTAATGGTAATAACTTCAGCTCAACCCAAGTCTTGGCTAATGTTTCGGTATCTATTTCTTGACAGCCATAGTTAAAGGCACTTCCCAGGATAGCTTTAATGGATTGGTTATTAATATACTGCTTGAGGGGTTTAGTATATTGTTTTACCTCTTGCTTAGATAGGTCAGCAATTTTTAATTCCTTTTCCACTAAAGCTACAAAGGCTTTTAAAGCTTTAACCAAGAGTTTTTTCTGGGTATCTTGATCCGATAGTCCGGTATACTCTTTGATAGACTCTTTGAAAAAATCTTTAGTGTAGTCTTCTAGAGCGTCTTTGGCCAACGGACCAATTACTTCCTTGGCGAGATAGCCACCGGCATTAAAAATTCCCCAAACTGCTAACCCTTCCAGCATGTTATTGGTAGTTGTTTTTTGGTTTATCTATTATTATAGAGCAAGTCTCATAGCTAGGAGGTACACAATTTCTGTTAGGGATCAGGGAACAGGGAACAGGGAACAGGGAACAGGCAACAGCCTGCCCCGTAATGAACCACTGTTCGGTCAAAAACTTGTAAACCCTAAAGGCATTTAGGGTTTACATTTCAGGCTAGATCGCACGTAAGCATTCAGCCGTCAGCCGTGAGCTTTTAGCTCACGCTACGCGAACAGCCGTCAGCTAAAAGCTCAAGCTACTTGAGGTGATTAAAATAAACCTAGAACGAGAAAATTAATAGTTCCAGATTAATGAGAATTGAAAGTCTGGGGAAAAGTCCATAACTCGTGGTACAGGCTTCGAGCCTGGGATGCATTAGCTGATAGCTGTTCGCGTAGCGTGCGCGTAGCGCTTAAGCTGATAGCTGAATGCTTACGATCGCACTTAGTAACAGCATCGCTAGTTTTCCGTCTTATAAGTAGGAAAGTCAGTATAACCTTCTTTACCTGGAGAATACCAAAGTTTCACATCTGGAATAGGATTGAGAGGCCAATTATTAGCGAAGCGATCAACCAAATCTGGATTACTCAGAATCGGTCTTCCGAAAGCAATTAAATCCGCCACACCTTCTTGAATTGCAGCTTCTGCTGTTTCTTTAGTATAGCCGCAATTACCAATAATTGGACCATCAAAAACGTTTTTAAACTCAGCCAAAGTCATGGGTTCTCCTAATTCATGAAATCCAAAAGCCAATCCATCTAATAGATGGATATAAGCTAACCCATAACTGTTTAACTCTTTAGCGACATAAAGAAAGGTTTCACGATAATCCACAGACCCCATATCATTAAATACACCATTAGGAGACAAACGAACCCCCACTCTATTGACTGGAAAAACAGTTATTACAGCTTCGATTACTTCTTTTAGTAAACGATATCTATTTTCAATACTACCACCATAGTTATCTGTTCTTTGGTTGGTTTTAGATTGCAGGAAAGAGTCCAGTAAATAACCATTAGCTGAATGAATTTCTACCCCATCAAAACCTGCCTCTTTGGCATTTTCAGCGGCTTTTTTATAGTCTTCTACTATTTGGGGTATTTCTTCAGTTTCCAGGGCTCGTGGGGTTTCGTGAGGCTGTTTTCCTTTAGGGGTATGAACATATTCTTCGTTAATTTTAATGGCTGAAGGAGCAACAGCTAGCTTACCATCATGGAAACTACTATGAGAAGCCCGACCACAGTGCCAAAGCTGCAAAAATAATGGCGTATTTTTAGAGTGTACACCACTAACAACTTTTTTCCACCCTTCAGTTTGTTCGAGAGTATAAATACCAGGAGCATTTACCCAACCGTTAGCTTGAGGGGAAATAAAAGTCCCTTCAGTGATAATTAGACCTACTCCAGTTCTTTGAGTATAATATTCCACCATTAAATCATTGGGAATACCCAGATTAACTGCTCTACCTCTAGTTAAAGGAGGCATTACTACTCGGTTTTTTAAAGATAAATCACCTAATTCAAAAGGGCTTAGTAGTTTGGACAAAGAGAGTGGAGTCGTCATTATTTATTGTACCCCTGAACTGAAATTGAATCAAATCTATTTTAACAAAAACAAGGCATCACTTCCTTAGCAAAAAGCCTCATCGAAGCGGCAGCATTTTCTACGGAAATGGTGTTAAAGTTAACCTGCATAGAAGCCAAGTCAAAGCCCCCAACTTGTTCATAGTAGCTACGGATAGTATATTGCAATTGTTCAGGTGTACCAATCCAAGCAGCTCCCTTCTCTACCTGAGATTCAAAGGTTTCCTGCTTTAGTCCAGCAATGATTTTGTCGTAGCTATGATAGTCCGCCGAATGGGTATCCATTAACCAATCAGAAGCCGCTTCTACCAAAGATTTCAAATAGTCGTTCAAGGGTTGACGAGCAATTGCGATCGCTTTCTCAGCCGTTGGGGCACAGAACATGTGAAAAGCCAACATTACCCGACCCTGGCCTGGATGACCAGCGGACTTCCAGGCATCTCGATATAGCTTAATTAACTCAGCCATTTTCCCACCTGCCAAAGGAATTGCCATGATTCCATAACCCTTGTTACCAGCAGCCACAAAGGATGCGGGGGTAGCCAGAGCAGCTACCCAGAAAGGAGGACGGGGAGTTTGAGTAGGACGGGGCAAAGACGTAACGCTCTCAAAGCGATGAAACTGACCCTCCATGGTCACATTTTCTTGTTCGAGCAGGCAACGTACCTGTTCCATCCCTTCTTCAAAGCGGCTGCGGCTCTCGTTCAAATCAATCCCAAATCGGGCAAATTCATGGGGAAGAAATCCACGAGCAAAGCCAACTTCCAGACGTCCGTTGGAAATGGCATCGAGCATACCAATTTCGCCAGCTAATTTGAGTGGATTGTTGAAGACAGGCAAAACAGCTCCAGTGATCAGGCGAGCGTTTTGAGTTCGTTGGGATGCAGCAGTCAGAAAAACGATGGGATTAGGGCTGTATCCGCCATATCTATGGAAGTAGTGTTCTACAATCCTAATACTAGTATAACCGAGTTGATCACACAGACTGACCAGATCAAGAGCTTCGTTAAAATACTGGGCTCCTGACTTCTGTTGAGGGCTAACATCGGGAAAAAACTGTACACCAAATTCCATTAGTTTTAGGGTAGGGTTAAAAACTAAAAATGCGATCGCTACTTTTCAGTGATGGTGGCTTCAATTTCAATGTCCAGATCTGCCCGACAAATATTTGAATGCAAATAGATCAGCCGATCAGAAACCGCGAAATTGTTCTTAACCATCTGTTGAACCACTGGCAAATCAGAAGGATCGCGGAGGTAAATGATGAAGGCGCGATCAAAAACCATTGGGTCTGGGAGTCCACGGTTAAAGCCCATACCTTCAAACACCAGCCCCATGTTATCAAGGGTGATATCAAACTGTTTGCCAATATCCCCTTTGCCCACAGACTGATGGCCTTTGATGCTAGCTGTTCCTGACAGGTAGCCAATCCGCTTACCATTGGGTGTAATCACAGTTCCTCTAGCAAAGCTAGGTGAACGTGGCCCATATTGAGACGGGTAGTAGTAGGCTGAAACTTGTTCGGAATTTTCCACATTCCTGATGTTTTCCTTCACCGCAATGAAATAGATTCCATAGGTGTCATCAGCAATTCCCACGCCAGTTCCTGCTGGTAATTTTACCCGAAAGTCTGCCCCATAAAAATTTTCAAACGCTAGGGATCTACCCTGACAAAACGATTTATAGTTCTCCAGACCTCCCGTCTTATCGTTAATGTAGGGAACATAGTTCCAAATTCTACATAAATTCCAGCCTTGGGTCACTTCCAGCAAACTCAGGTAGACCTTATATATATCCTCGGCTAGGGGATAGGTTATTGGTTGTGCCAAAGCACCTATCAACTGTGAGTCGGTTTCCAGCAAATGAAACCCTTGCTGGCTGTCAACTTTTCCGAATTGGCTAGGATAATGAATTGTTGATTGTCCTCCAAGGATAGGAATCTTGAGGTACAAATCAATTTTATCTCTGCTTAAACTACAGAATGTTTTCTCTTGTCCAAACCAAATATTAAATGTATTTTCCATAGATCATGTCTGGCACAGGATTGGGAAACATAATTAGGACTACCCAGCCAACCGATTTATTAACCTTATTAACCGTAATTACACTGATGTCAGCGTTTGATTGATCAGGATAAACGGCTTTGAAGAGTCTGGCTGTGTAGCTCCTGATTATGGCTTCAGGGCATATAGCAATTTTACATCATTTGTCAAATAATCAAAATATGTAATCGTTGCCCAGCAAGGATTACAGCGATCGCTTTAGCCAATATATTTCACCAATTATTTAGTATTGCTATATATAGCAAGGGAAGTATAGTTTAAGACATAGTCTTTTAGTTGAAAGGGAGCAGGGAGCTTCGGAGCAGGAAGCAGAAGATGTCTTAAGCTTTTCTTCCACTGCTATACTATCAAACCCAGTTAGTATAGACAGTAAAAAATAGTTGTCTTACTCTGACTATAATACGGTGGTTTGAGCCTAATCCTAATCCGGTTTTTGCTTTCTGGATTTGGTATAACTGATCACGCTAACCAAATTAAGTTTTATAATTCCAAGCTAAACCCCGGTAACACCTCATTTCCTGTTAACACTACAGGCATTGCTACTACTTCTACAGGTTGATTTTGCAGATAAATTTCTACCAGTTTATCCTGGGGATTAATCAACCAACCCAAACGCAAGCCACTGGCTAGATACTCTTGCATTTTTTCCTGTAGGGGCTTTAATCGATCTGTCCGTGAGCGCAACTCAATCACAAAATCGGGGCAAATCGGTGGAAAACCTTCTCTTTCTGTTTGACTCAATGCTTTCCATCGTTCCAGGGCTACCCAAGCTACATCGGGAGAGCGATCGCCACCACCTGGTAAACTAAACACAGTCTGAGAACTGAAGACAACCCCCAACCGAGTCTGACGATTCCAAATAATTAAATCACCAATCAGATTCGCCTCAATACTTCCACTTTCTCCGCCTAAAGGAGTCATAATAATTAAATTACCTTGGGGTGAACGTTCAAGCTGTAAATCAGGATTAGCCTTACATAAGCGATAAAACTGCTCTCTGGTCAGAGTGGTAATGGGCTCTAGATTTAATACTGTGGTCATCCTAATTATCCTCAATATTCAAAAAACCAGGGATGGGATGGTCTTTCGACCCTCAGAGGGTCGTGAACGAGGCCCAGAGGATCCCCTAGGGAAGTTCATAGGCTCGTGAACGAGTTTCAGAGACTCGTTCACGACACTCAAATACTCGTTCACGACATTCAGAGACTCGTTCACGAGATTCAAATACTCGTTTACGAGATTCAAATACTCGTTTACGAGATTCAAATACTCGTTTACGACACTCAACTACTCGTTTACGAGATTCAAATACTCGTTCACGACACTCAACTACTCGTTCACGAGGTTCAGAGACTCGTTCACGAGATTCAAATACTCGTTCACGAGGTTCAGAGCTTCGACCGAAGCCTTGTTGGCACCTAAGCCTGAGAATTGGCTTTAGCAGACTTATTACGAGTAACTTTAAAGCGTTGCCCTAAACTCTCAGCAATGGTTTTTAGACCGGGAGTCCTTTTGGCAGCCGTCTTGATGTAATCATAGACTTGTAGACCGCTGTTCATAGCCTCAGAGCTGACTGCCATTAAGGTATCATCCACCTTTTCCGTTAATTGTCGGAGTTGGAATAAGACATCGGTCAGACTCACGGCTAGCTGATAGTCCCGTGCAAACTCTTCTAGGTCAAAGCTAGCAGGTAGAATCTTGGGGTTAGATTGGGCAGCAGTGAGGTTATTGTTAACAAAGGATAGACTTTTTGAACCCATTTTAAACAGCCTACGTCGTTCCTCAATCGTTAAATTAATTAAGAAAGGCAGCTTTTGTTCAATCGTTTGTAGGGCGGTTTGGATTTCTTGGATATCTCTTTCGGAGAGAGTACCGGTAATATTTTGATAAGGCATTGTACAATTCCTGTAATTCTCTGAATGAATAATGACAATCAAGCGTCATGCCAGACCTATGCTTTTGCCATCTATTCTTAGAATTCCCAGTAAATTATGGAATCGATATACTACTATGAAAAATTAAAAATTAACCTATTTTTTGACTGTAACTTAAATAATTAAATATTATCCCTTGGATAATATAGCGTTTCTTATAGCTATGAGGTACAAAGGATTTTTCACCTCTTGCCTCTTGCCTCTTGCCTCTTGCCTCTTGCCTCTTGCCTCTTGCCTGCTCCCTACTCCCTACTCCCTGCTCCCTAAAACCTTAGGTGCCCTTGACCCATTAAGAATTAAATTCCCCACGGGTCGCACCTCAGGTACACAGGATTTTTCCCTGTTCCCTATTCCCTATTCCCTATTCCCTATTCCCGACTCCCGACTCCCTAAAATAGAGCCTCTAACGCTGATTCTGCAATTTTCTCATTTCCTCTTGCACTCCTACTGCTACCTGCAAGGCTTGGTCTAGCACTCGTCCATACTCACTGGCCTGATCACTCAAGTGCAGGGCGGTCAAGGTGGTTAAATTAGTAGTAAATAGCTGAGGATTCTTAGTAATAAACTGCTTATTCTCCCTGAGAATTCGTTCTGTCTTCAAAGCACGCACTAAATCCGTTTTCATCACCCCAAGGGCTTCGAGCACTCGCTCCCGATTACTGAGACCAACACCTGGATTACCAGCTTCTTCCAATTGATCATTAATGTGTACAGCTCTAATCACAGTATTGTATCGATCCACTTCTTTCACTAGCCGTCTAACTGCCTTATATTTCAGCCATAGAAAGGACCCTCTACCCAATTTGATCAGGAAATCTCCTGGTTCTTTTGGTTTCTCTAGGAAAAAACCTCTGACTCGCTCTGGCTTCTCCCCAATCAAATTGCTGAGATAGTCCTGTGAAATCACCAAGTCCTGCAAATCAGGTCGCATAGTTGTCTGTGCCTATGATTAGATAGTGGTCGGGAGCCTTTTAATCTATAAGCTTAACATGCTCTTCATACCTTACCGTTAAGCTGAGGAGACCTGTGAGGGGTCAGGGGCATGACTGGGTATATCATGAAGGTCTCTTATTAATAGATAGGTTACCCATAAAACCATTGTCAGCCCCGTGGAAACCCCCATGACTGCCCTTAATCCCTACTCCCTACTCCCTACTCCCTACTCCCTAAAACCTAGTAAGTTTCTTCAATACACTGCAAGTCTCTAGCTTTAAAACGCACTGGCATGCCATCAGACGGATAAATAAAAAGGTTCTGTTGTAACTGTTCAACAGATGAACGACCATTTACCAACTCCCAGTCAAAATAACGGAGTAGCATTGCTAGCATTACCGTTGCTTCCAGCATTGCCAGATGCTCTCCCAAACAACGATGAAAACCTGAACCAAAATTTATCATGGGAAGTGGGCTGCTGCCCTTGCCCTGGTCTAACCAACGCTCTGGCAAAAATTCTTCGGGGTTGGCATAGACCTCTGGGTCTCGCCCAGCAGCAAGCATTGACAACCGGATTGTGGTGCCACGAGGAATAAGATTGCCCTCAATCACAGTGTCACGTTGAGCCTGCAAGGAAGCGGAACCTGACGTGACTGAATAAAGGCGCAAAGTCTCTTTAATAATCCCACCGATGTAAGTCAATTTCTTCAGACTTTCTGTATTAATACCACCATTACTTTGCCAACTTTGGTCAACCACAGCCTGTGCTTTCTGAAAAACCTTTGGATTTAAGGTTAACGCTCCTACTGCAAAGGATAAAGTATGAGCTGTGGTATCAGTACCAGCCATTAAGAGTTGAATTGCTTCTGCGATCAGTGTTTTCCGAGTGTATTTTCCTTCGCGAGCCGCTATTTTCACCAACATCGATTCCTGGAACATTGGACTTACCTGGTTCCAATTAGTCAGGTTTTGTGCTCTCATCTTCAAGGCCTTGTCCACTCGCGGACCAATCACACCCTCTAAATATCGCCTTGCTCTCCAGTAATCTCGTGAAGCCTTAGTGGGCAAATATTTCATCCATCTCTTCTCGCCAGTAATTAACCGTAGGGCCCGATAGCCAAAAATAGACATCGCCTCGTGGGCTTTGAGAATATCGAGGGGTGGACCTTCAGAACTAGAGGATTTCCCATCCACAGGAATTCCGATCACTAAACAGAAAATCACCTTCATGGTTAGTTCCACAAACAGGAAATCGACCTTTACCTCTGTTTGCGCTCTATCTTGCTGAAGTCTGGCAATTACTTGTTCGCAGGCAAGGTTAATAATGTCAAAGTATTTCGACAGACTACTAGAGTTGAATTCGGGATTCCAAGCCTTCCGTCGCCACTGCCACTCAGTCCCGTTTTGGCCGATAAGAATTGGACCACCACCAAAGTCGTTCCAAACTTTGCAGATTCGCTCAGACCTAACTAAGCTGCCATCTTTGATGCCATTCACAATGGTGTTTTCGATCACCTTTGGTTGACTCAAAACCAGAACTGGAGAGTTAAGCCACAAAACATAAATCGGGCCTAGCTGCTTGCTCCAATCAAACCATAATTGGAAGAATTTCTTCTGTTTGACTGCTGCTAATACTTGAGGAAGATTTCCCAATAGCCAGTGTTTGGGAGGACAGGGGAGTGACTCTAGGGATTTGTAAGTATTTTTTCGTTGCCACCAGCGCCAGCCCAGTAGTCCCCCGATGCTAGTCACCCCTAGGACTGTGGCTACATAGGGCAAGGAAGGGGAAAAAGCAATCTGAGCCGCAATCTCTTGGAACATGAATCCGCCTTAGTTCAACAACTATTAACTTTTACTCAGGACTTACGCACAGAATCCATGGGTAGGGTGGGCAAGGTTTTGCCCACCCTACAGGTAGCGTTAAATTGAGGGATTTGCGTAATTCCTATTACTACGAAACATAATCGGTTCGAGAATCGCACTGATACCACCAGTAACACCAATCAAGCCATCTCCAGCAAACAGCTTTTCAAAACAACATTAAGTGGCTCTCCTAGACTGATTATAGTAAATGAGTCTAGGAGAGCCATACATTTTTATTTAAATTAAATTTTTAAATTACTCAAAGCCTTATTCAGTAAAGGCTATAGCTATTATTTTGTACTAATTTATCATAGCCATCCTAGGAGAGCCCATTAAGTTTCTTCAATACACTGCAAGTCTCTAGCCTTAAAACGCACTGGCATCCCATCAGACGGATAAATCAAAAGGTTCTGTTGTAACTCTTCAACAGATGAACGACCATTTACCAACTCCCAGTCAAAATAACGGAGCAGCATTCCTAGCATTACCGTTGCTTCCACCATGGCCAGATGCTCTCCCAAGCAACGATGAGAACCTGAGCCAAAGGTTATCATGGGAAGTGAGTTACTGCCCTTGCCCTGGTCTAACCAACGCTCTGGCAAAAATTCCTTGGGATTGGCATAGACCTCTGGGTCTCGCCCAGCAGCAAGCATTGACCAGGAGATAATCGTGCCACGAGGAATCAGGTTGCCCTCAATCAGGGTATCACGTTCAGCCTCCAAGGCAGTGGAACCTGAGGCGACAGAATAAAGGCGAAAAGTTTCTTTGAAAATCGCACCTATGTAACTCAATTTCTTCAGACTTTCTGTATTAATACCACCTGAACGTTGTCAACATTGGTCAACCACAGCCTGTGCTTTCTGAAAAACCTTTGGATTTAAGGCTAACTCTCCTTTAGATGCGTTTGTCCTGCTTCCCAAGGACGATAACCTTGTCTCAAAATCTCATATTCTTGATTTATTTCTGTCTCTAAAGAAAGATAAGAAACTCCTTTGTTAATCTTTTCAATGGTAGCCTGCATACAGGCTAATCCTGCTTTATACTCCGAACTATTTGTCACGTTTACCCGAAAGCCAATTTTTTTGGTAAACATTGAGCTTAAAGGTAAAAGTGTAACCTTTCCAATTTGAGAAAAATATTCACCCAAATTATAACTATCCGCTATCCCTAAAATCTTCATCCTAGATTCTAGTTCTGAGTTAAACCCAATATTGACAAAAGGCCCTGCACAGCTGCTCTTTATAATCTTCATTCCCATAGCAAATAAATCAGAATTCATCAGCAAAGCTTCAGCATTAGCCCTCAATATCTCTAACTCTTTTCTCAATTCTTCACGATCAGTCAAGTCTCTTTTGTTTAGAGCCCAAGAAGCTGTAAGTACCTCGGCATTGGTGTAACGAATATGTGCTGCAACAACAAAGCGCTTAATTTCCTTCACAAGCGCCTCATTCTGACTCGTCAAAAAACCTACTTTGCCAATACCGTCAATTCCAAATTGTCTTCGCATTCCACAGGTTGTGATAACTAAATCTGAGCTACTACTCACACTAGCCACTGAAACTTGGTCATTTTCTATTGCTTCAGTTCCTGAAAAATACATATCATTAATGATTAGAATATTATGTTGATGGGCGACCTCTGCTAATTCTTTTAACTCATCTCGACTATAAATTTGGCACCAGGGATTATTAGGGGTTTCCAGTATCAAAGCAGCAATTAGATATCCATTATTTTTTGCAGTACAAATGACTTCTTCCAATTTGTCTGGCTTAATCTTAAAACTCGAAGGACAAACTTCTACTAAATGCCGAGTAGTGCCACAAAATATATCTATATTATGGTTGTAGCGAAAGTTACCTTCTGGATAAATGACTGTAATAGGTTTAACATTTCCTCCCATTTGTTGTAATAATTTATATTTGGATGCTAAAATCGACATTTTAACAAGAATTGTTGAAGTCTTAGGGAAAATAACTACTGACTTCGGATCAACTTTAGGAAAAGATGGAATTAGTCCAAAAATCTTTTCTGCACCTAGATGAGCAAGACTTTATGGCACAGTTACCTTATGAGAATCGACTAAATACTGGGCAGGGTAAGATGCATATAAATTCTCCATTTCTACCATTAGATCTTTCTTCTTATATTCAGGGGCATCTGAATGACCCAGATCAAGCTGACCTTGATAGCGTTTAAGTTTTCTAAATAATTCATACTCTTCTGTTGAACGTGATTTCATAAACCAGGAAATTCCTTAATAGTAAAGTTGATTAGTGTAGTGGGATTATAAACATTCAGCAGGTTGGTCTAGCCTGAAAACGCACTGGCATCCCATCGGACGGGTAAATCAAAAGGTTCTGTTGTAACTGTTCAACAGATGAACGACCATTGACCAACTCCCAGTCGAAATAACGGAGCAGCATTCCTAGCATTACCGTTGCTTCTACCATGGCCAGATGCTCTCCCAAGCAACGATGAGAACCTGAGCCAAAGGTTATCATGGGAAGTGAGTTACTGCCTTTGCCCTGGTCTAACCAACGCTCTGGCAAAAATTCCTTCGGGTTGCCATAGACCTCTGGGTCTCGCCCAGCAGCCAGCATTGACCAGGAGATAATCGTGCCACGAGGAATCAAGTTGCCCTCAATTACGGTGTCACGTTCAGCCTCCAAGGAAGTGGAACCTGAGGCGACGGAATAAAGGCGCAAAGTTTCTTTGATAATGGCACTGATGTAAGTCAATTTTTTCAGACTTTCTGTATTAATACCACCATTACTTTGCCAACTCTGGTCAACCAGAGCCTGTGCTTTCTGAAAAACCCTGGGATTTAATGCTAACTCTGCTACGGCCAAAGATAAAGTATGAGCTGTGGTATCAGTACCAGCAATCAACATTCCAATCCCTTCTGCTATCAGTCTTTTCCGAGTATATTTTGGTTCCTTAGCCGCTATTTTCACTAACATCGATTCCTGGAACATTGGACTTACCTGCGTCCAATTAGTCGGGTTTTTTTCTCTCATCTTCAAGGCTAAGTCCACTCTCGGACCAATCAAACCCTCTAAATATGCCATTGCTCTCCAGTAATCTCGTGAAGCCTTAGTGGGCAAATATTTCATCCATATCTTTTCGCCACTGAATAACCGTAGAACCCGATATCCCCAAATAGACATCGCCTCGTGAGCCTTTAGAATATCGAGGGGTGGTCCTTCAGAACTAGAGGATTTCCCATCCACAGGAATTCCGATCACTAAATAGAAAATCACCCTCATGGTTAGTTCCACAAATACGGAATCTACCATTACCTCTGTTTGCGGTGCATCTTGCTGAAGTCTGGCAATTACTTGTTCGCAGGCAAGGTTAATAATCTCAAAGTATTTCGACAGACCACTAGAATTGAATTCAGGATTCCAAGCCTTCCGTCGCCACTGCCACTCAGTCCCGTTTTCTCCGATCATAATGGGAACACCAATGTCGTTCCAAATTTGGCGCATTCGCTCAGACCTAACCAAGCTGCCATCTTTGATGCCATTGACAATGGTGTTTTCGATCACCTTTGGTTGACTCAAAATCAAACGTGGACGGTCAAGCCACAAAACATAAATCGGGCCTAGCTGCTTGCTCCAATCAAACAATAATTGGAAGTATTTCTTCTGTTTAACTGCTGCTAATACTTGAGGAAAATTTCCCAATAGCCAGTGTTTGGGAGGACAGGGAAGTGACTCTAGGGATTTGTAAGTATTTTTGCGTTGCCACCAGCCCCAGCCCAGTAGTCCCGCTATGCTAGTCACCCCTAGGGCTGTGGCTACATAGGGCAAGGAGGGGGAAAAAGCAATCTGAGCAGCAATCTCTTGGAACATGAATCTGCCTTAATTTAAAAACGATTAACTTTTAGTCTTGGGTCCGGGCAGCGAGGCTTGATTAGTGCAGCCCTATCCTTAAGAGTTTGGGCTACACCAAAAAATTCTAGCCAACTAAATGTTAACTAACCAACTCAGTAGCTCGTTTAGCCAAAGCTTCAGCAGTCAAACCATTAAACGCCATAATTTGACCAGCACTACTAGCAGTTTCACCACGCTTCCAAGCCACAACATCCCGTTTGCAAGTACTACGTAACATAATCGGTTCGAGCATGGCACTGGTACCACCAGTAACACCAATCAATCCATCCCCACCAAACAGCTGTTCAAAGCCCTGGTCATCTAAGAAACCGCCATCAGCGTCAGTACAGGTTTTCCAAGCCGTATCATCAGGACGGTACAAGCGGCGGGGACTGATTACCGAAACAATCCGCACCCCAATCCCTTGGTTTTCCAAATCCGAAGCAGCATCAAACACTGGGATCAGGCTCATATCCCCAATCACGGCAAACACAACGGTTTTACTGCCTTTAGTTTCATGCAACACCACTGCACCATCTTGCAAGCCTTGACGGGTTTGCTCAAAGGTCGTGCGTACCGGTAAGGGTGACTTACTAGCAGTAATGGTAATTCCTTTATTCTTAGTACTCAGCGCCCACTCATAACACACTTGGATACTATTAGCATCACAGGGAAACAACGGGAAAATATTGCCATTGCGCATCATAGCAGCAAAGTAATTTTCAATTTCAGGACGCTGGTGAGTCCAACCATTGCGTCCTTGCTCCAATGCCCCAGCCGTAAATAATGTAATAGTAGACGGAGTAGGACGGCGCAATTCTGCCATGGCTTGGGTAACGGTTTGCCAAATGGGTAACCCATTGATAGCAAAAGATTCATAAGAACACCACAGAGTACGAGCCCCAAACAAAGCTAACCCTACCGCTAATCCAGCACAAGCATCTTCACTCAAGGGTTCGTACACCTGACCTTTTGGTCCTTGGAAGTAGGTTTCATCCGGGGTCGGGTGGATAATTTTTAGAGCTTGGTTAATATTATTAATTCCAGAAGCAGCATTCCCATCAGCATTCGAGATAATAAAATTAGGGTCTTTTTGCCCCACATGAGCAACTATCGTTCCCATAGCTGTAGTCGCTACTTTCTTCTCTCCGTCAATCACAAATTCTTCTAAAGGTAATTCACCTAAATCTGGCAAAGGAAATTCCTTTTCTGTGACTACAGTATGAGCCGCTGACCCTCCTCCAGAACGCTCAAAATTTATCCTGACTAATTCCCAGGCTTGAGAGGGTAACGCCCGAGCTTTAAGGGCACTAACAATATAATCTTTTTCCAGGGTATCTCCTGGGTAGAGATTGTGAGCTTTCGCTCCCCGTTTGTGGACTCCCGCTCCTTTGAGTTGTTTAACAATCAGCACCGTTAACTTACCACTCAACGCTGATTTAGCCGCTTTATCCGTAGCTTCCAAAACCCCTTGGGTAAATGCCAATCGCTTCTGCAAAGAAAACTCTGTGCTATCGATATACTCACCGGGTTGGTCAGCATCATCGTAATCCTTAGCATTGATTAAGATAACCTCTTGGAAACCATTCCCCTGCCAGTATGCAATCATCTCTTGATTGGACTTTGTGGAAACCATACTATGGTGTTCCTGGCTGTAACCATTCCACACTAAGATCGGCAGAAAATTAGTCACCTGGGGATAGGCCGTAGAGAAGTGACCAAAACTGCTCATGATATAAGGTTCACCCAAGCCCCCATCCCCAATGGTAACTGGGAATAGTACCCCTGGATGAAGCAAAGCCCCGGCCATGGCAAAGTGTTGCCCTTGTCCCAGGGGGCCAGCCGGATTGAGGAGTCCGGGAATTTGACCAGAAAGGTGTCCGAGCAGTCCATGCATTTCTCGGAAGCGTTCCCCCATCTGTTCTACAGTCTTAATGCCCATCTCCTCTAGGGAGCCATCCAGAAACATGTTACTGTAGAAGCCTGGGGCATGGTGTCCCACTTCAGTAATAATGTTTTTGTAACCCAGCATCACCAAAGCTGCAATGCCGTCCGCAATGCTGGCAAATCCCCCTGGATGACCAGAAGATTTACTAGCAGTGATGTGCAGGGTTAGGTAGCGTAGGGCATCAGCAGCCAGTAAGGTCTGGAAGACAGCTGCTGGATCATTAGGAGATGGGATTGCTTTTTGCCCCAACGCGATCGCTAGTTGTTGCCCGTATTGGTCAAAAGCCGCATCAAAACCCGGTATGGTGTTACCAAAATACTGAATTCCTTGACAGAATGTCGGAACCCTGCTACCAACTGTCATAGTCTCAGAAACCTTTTCTAATTATTACGAGTATTAAACAAATATTACAATCAGCTGGCTTGGTGCGGAATTAGTATAAAGGGTAAATTTGGGGTTTTAACCAGTGAAATGTCTTATGGATGAGATTGATTGAGACTACTATTGAGACGACTTGAGAATCTGCAACTCTAGATCCATTGTCATACCTGCCTTGTCGAGATTGTGATCAAATCTTGCTTTATTTGAATTCCCAGAGACTATACTACTCCTAAATGATAATAGAGAAAGCCTCATAAGTGCCTAAATTAGGCATAGTAAATAATCGATATTCAATAAATAATTCAAATAATTTCTTAGTGAGCTTGAAAGATTGACATCGTTGATG
>NZ_JAAHHM010000127.1:0-17878 GCF_010692445.1 Moorena sp. SIO3E8
TGGGGCTGCTGGCTTTTCTAATATTTGTAACTGGTATTACTGTACTTACCTTCAAGGCTTACCGCTCAGTGAAAAACAAGGATTTGCGGAGTATCGGTGCCAGCTATTGGGTACTTATTTTGTTTATTAGCTACCAAACCTATTACTATCCCTTGGATGTAGATCCAGTGGCAATCTATTATTGGTTGATGACTGGTGTTATCCTCAAGTTGCCCGAAATAAATCGCCAAGAACAAGAGGAACTACAGAAACTAGAGGCAGAACAGACAAACGATCCTAAACGTAAACAGAAACGAGGTATCAAGACATCGAAAAAGGGAAAAGGGAAACGGCAAAAGGGAAAAGGCAAAAGGCAAACGGTTTTTTCTACAGGTCTGCACGGATAACTGTTCCGTGTACTAAGCTGGTATTGGTTTTACCTCTTAGCTTGAGAATTCTCGAACTTTCCATAAAACCACGGATGTCCAAAGATAGCATGTTAGTTAAACTGTTATCGATTGTCGGCATTATCAGCAGTTAAATGCTTAAGGACAAAGTACTCAAAACAACGACAATGATTTCTGTAATTATCCCTACTTACGGACGGGAAGACCCTTTGCGGGATACCCTAGAAGATGTCCTGAAGCAAGACTACCCTGCTTTTGAAGTACTGGTTGTCGATCAAACTCGAAACCACAAACCAGAGATTCAATCCTATTTAGAGCAGCTGGCTAATGCTGGTAAGATTCGCTGGTTCCGGGTTGATTGGGCGAGTTTACCTGGGGCAAGAAATTATGGGGTAAGGCGGGCATCCGGGGACATTATTGTGTTTATCGATGATGATATCAAGATGCCACCGGGGTATTTAACTGCTCATGCTCGTAACTATGAACAATCCCCAGAGATTGGGGCAGTAGCAGGACGAGTATTTGACCGGATGAAGCTAGCGGAGAAAGGAGCAGCAGCAGATTCCCCCACTCCCTCTTACACTATTGAGGACTTGCCTAAGGAGGCCATGGACCCTGGGATTGCATGGTATTACATAGACTTAGTCCATACCGTTAAGCCTCAACGGGTGATCTCAGCCCGAGGCTGCAATATGTCTTTCCGCCGGGAAATTTTTACCAAGTACGGGCTGCACTTTGATGAACAGTTCCGGGGGAGTGCGGTTCGTGAGGAGTCAGATTTTTGTTTGCGATTTCGTCGCACTGGTTATCAAATTTGGTATGACCCAGATGCTTATTTAGTCCATTTAGGAGAAGAAACTGGGGGGTGTCATGATATTAGTACGCGATCGCTTGAGTATCAGTTGACCTTTTATCACAACCATTTCCTGATGGGGATGAAAAATCTTACCCTTAGTGAACAGCTACGGCTCTTTGGTCGTCTATTTGATTGCCACGTCTTAGGGAATCCTCCTTGTAATAAAAGTGGTTCCCCGATTAAAATTATTAGCCGCGCTGGTTTCTACATGTTGGGATTTTTCAAAGCACTTGGTACACGCATCAAATCTATCTGGGATGATGGTCAAATTTATAGTCGGCTAGACCGTTATAAGGTTGAAGGTTAGTTGGTTGAAGGTTACAAGTTTGTTCGCGTAGCGTGGCCTTTTGGCCAAGGTGACAAGGTTGTTCGCGTAGCGTGGCCTTTTGGCCAAGGTGACAAGGTTGTTCGCGTAGCGTGGCCTTTTGGCCAAGGTGACAAGGTTGTTCGCGTAGCGTGGCCTTTTGGCCAAGGTTACAAGGTTGAAGCTTGTTCGCGTAGCGTGGCCTTTTGGCCAAGGTGACAAGGTTGAAGCCAGTTTTTAAAACTTAAAACTACGATTAAGTAAACCTAATAAGCTCTTGCATCTTTAATTAAAAGCTTTAAAATTTATGATTAATAATTCAGGAGCTTAAAGTCATAATAAGTCAAATTTAATGGTGTTGTGATAACCGGTAGTGGTACACAAGTAGTGATTTTAGCACCCGAAACCTTGATCAGACCGTAGCCAAATCACTACATCTTTACCACTACCGCTGATTGATACTATGGGAACGCCAAGAGCGAACAACCTGCAACCTGCAACCTCCAATCTCAAACCTCAAACCTCCAACCTCCAACCTCCAACCTTAAACCTCCAACCTTGGCCTTTGGCCACGCTACGCGAACAACCAGCAACCTTGGCCTTTGGCCACGCTACGCGAACAACCTTGGCCAAAAGGCCACGCTACGCGAACAACCTTTAACCTGCCACCGTTAACTGTCAAAAAATTACCCATGAAAATACTAGTTGCTAGCCACTCCTATATTGTTGACCTTAACTGCGAGAAGTTACGAACACTCGCTCAGTTAGAACCTAATATTGAGGTAACTGTGGTGGTTCCCCGGCGCTGGCGTCCTGGTGGTGTCCAAAATCGCATCATTGAAACCCAACCCCGTGAGGAAGGTTCATTTCGGGTGGTACCAGTGTCTAACTTTAGTGAAAATAATCAGGGGCTGCTGACCTTTGGCCTAGATATTGTCCCTTTATTGAAACAGTTTCGCCCCGACATTATTCAAGTGGAACAGGGAGCTAAGGCATTAGGTTATGCTCAATTTATTACCCTAAATAAGCTATTGGGACTGAAGGCAAAAAACCTATTTTTAACTTTTTGGAATCTGCCCTACGAGGTAAAATTTCCGGTGTCTGTGTTGGAAGGGTATAACCTGCGCCATACCGATGGACTGATTTGTGGGAATCAGGATGGGGTAGAAATCCTGCGACAACATGGTTATAACGGACCAGCTAAAGTAATGCCCCAATTGGGGGTAGATGAAAGCTTGTTTCGTCCCCAAGCTCAGCCAGATTTAAAACAGCAGTTGGGAATTCAACCCGATGACTTTGTGGTGGGATTTGTGGGACGGTTTGTAGAGGAGAAGGGATTACTGACTTTAGGTAAAGCCCTAGCTGGGTTATCTGGGATGCAGTGGAAGTTGCTGCTACTAGGGCGTGGTCCCCTCAAGCCGATATTGATGGAAAAGGCGGCAGAATGGGGAATTAAAGACCAACTGATTTGGATTGAGAGTGTTCCCCATGATGAGGTACC
Source organism: Moorena sp. SIO3E8 (assembly GCF_010692445.1). Classification (NCBI taxonomy): domain Bacteria; kingdom Bacillati; phylum Cyanobacteriota; class Cyanophyceae; order Coleofasciculales; family Coleofasciculaceae; genus Moorena; species Moorena sp. SIO3E8. The sequence continues at coordinate 3,048 of NZ_JAAHHM010000127.1, forward strand.
TCGTTATATTAATGTGATGAATACTCTGGTGCTACCATCAGAGACTAATTATAAGTTTAAAACCTTAACTAGTGTAGGTTGGAAGGAACAGTTTGGTCATGTGCTGATTGAGGCTATGGCATCTAAAGTACCAGTAATTGGTTCCGATTCTGGAGAAATTCCCTATGTGATTGGAGATGCTGGGTTGGTGTTTCCTGAAAAAGATGAGTCCGAGTTACGACATTGTTTACAGCAGCTAATCAAGCAACCAGAGTTGGCTGAGAAATTAGGAGATTTGGGTTATGTACGAGCAATGGAGCAGTATACCAATCAGGCGTTAGCTAAACAGCTTTTGGATTTTTATCAGGAATTAATGCAGAATTAAGAATTAAGAATTAAGAATTAAGAATTAAGAATTAAGAATTAAGAATTAAGAATTTAGAATTAAGAATTAAGAATTCACAATTTTAGAATGTAGAACTTAGAATTTGTAATTCTGCATTCTGCATTCTGCATTCTGCATTCTGCATTCTACATTCTTCATTCTTCATTCTTCGCTACCACCTCTATGGACTGTTTTCACCCATTTCAACCGTTTAGGACGCACAGACATCCGAGCGGTAGTAGCGGCCATCACTAGCATCCAGTGCAATAGATAAAGGTTTCCCCTCAAGGTCTGCAACAGAGGAACCAACAGGTTAGAAACACGTAATCGTCGATTTTGATTGGTGCGGCGCAGCCCGACAAACATGCTAATCACTGATACGGTGACAGTTAGACCAGTAATGGGACTAAAAATAGGTAGACGGTTACGGGCAATAGCCATCAAACAGTCTGGTACAGCAGCAGTGGGCAAAAAGTACTGGAGGATCAAGTAGGTAAATAAATCTATAGTTTTCCGCAAACCTAGGCGGTTACTTACAATTAAACGCCAGTAATCGAGATAGCGCTGGTACCCTCCTTCTGCCCAACGGTTCCGTTGATGCCAGAGTGCGATCGCACTGGTGACTCCTTCTTCTTCTACTGGCGGGTAATTGAGAAAGCCAATATCCCACTGATCGAGGTGTAGGCGAATGGTTAAATCTAAGTCGTCGGTGATAGTTTCTTCATTCCAGGCACCGCAACGCTGTAGTGCGGAACGTCGGACAAACTGACCATTGCCCCGCAATTCAGCAATCCCACCCACTGCTATACGTTGCTGTTGGAAATAGCTGTCTAGAGCCATTTCTGCCATTTGCCCTCGTGTCCAGAAATTCAGTGCTGCATTTGCGATCGCTTTTCTGACCTGCACTGCTCCCACTCGCGGGTTATTAAATAAGGGCAACACCCGCTGCAGCATATCTTTGGGAACTTTAGCATCTGCATCAAATACTGCTACAATCTCGCCTTTCGTTAAACCCAGTACCTGATTGAGTGCTCCTGATTTCCCTCCCCCGGCATTAGCACTCCGGTGCAGTACCTTCAACTGGTCGTATGTTGCTGCTAACTTATCTAATATTTCTGGTGTTTGGTCAGTACTGTGATCGTCAATTACCCACAGTTCATACTGATTTTCGGGGTAGTCTAATTGACACAGAGACTGAACTAAATTACTGATGACACTTTCTTCATTTTTTGCTGCTACTAGCAGAGACACAAAGGGAAAATCGTCTTTTTCTTCATCTAAAGAGGGTTGAGGGGTTTTTAACGGTTGAGCCAGCAAGAACCGTAGGCAATGAATTCCTAATATCGTTGTTAAGCCCAAGCTCACCCAGATCCCCCAAGACACCAAATGCAGTGCTATTGTCATGCACCACACTATGGTTAAAACTAAAGCTGCTTTGCGTCGGCGTCCTTCTAGTCCCTGGAAAAATAAGCTAGTTTCAAACTCTTCCTCTGACAAGTTAGACAGCATAGAGCCAAGTTGGTTCAGCTCTTGGCTTGGCGCTTTTTCTGACCAGGAATTCTCCGACATAAGTTATGTACTGCAACTACCAACGAAGGCCACTAATGCCTTATTCTATCCGAAAGTGTTACAAAATTGTTAATTTCTATCAAGGAAGGTATAGTTTAGGACATAAAATCTCATCTGGGGTGTCAAGGGAATAGGGAATAGAAACATTTGTTAACCTTTACTTGGATTGCTATCGACTACTATCAATAGGGTTATCTTTTAGGTTAAGTCTGCCTCAAGCCTGAATCCTCAATCCTCAAAGCTAATCCCTATTATTTATAACAGCCAGAGTTCCCGCTAGAAAACTCTGGCGACAGGCATGACGCTGAATCTTACCACTAGAGGTCTTGGGAATAGTACCTGGTTTGAGTAACAGAGCAGTATGAACCTGCAAATCGTGATGTTGTAATACTGCTCGTCGGATTAACCGGATTAACTCTTTGGTATCAAGGGCATGGTCTTTCGCTCCATTACCAGGATCAGAAGTAGCTAGCCGAGTCGATTTCCAATAGCTACGTTCTACCTCAGCAATCACCACTAACTGTTCCTCACCGGCAATATTGACGGAAAATCCTGCGGAACACGTCGGTCTGAGCAAGGAGTGGGTGTTTTCTACGGTCCATTCAATATCTTGGGGATAGTGGTTACGACCATTGATAATGATCAGATCCTTCAGACGACCAGTAATAAATAATTCACCATCGACCATGAATCCCAAGTCACCGGTACGCATAAATGACTCCTCCCCCATCGATGCTAGAGTTACGCAAAAGTTGCCTTCTGTTGCTGCCAGTTGATTCCAGTAACCTTGGGCAATGCTTGGTCCTGATACCCAGATTTCTCCTACTTTTCCTGGGTCACATGGGGTTAAGGTTTCAGGATGGATAATTACAATCTGCTGGTCTGGCAGACTTTGACCACAGCCTACTAGGGTAAGGGTACCTTCTTGCTCAACAGTAGCTGGCACAACTTTATTTTGCTCTAATGCTGCCCCTTCAACTGTTTTTAAGACAATTGGAGCGCTTTTGAGACCACCAGAAACCATTAAGGTGGCTTCAGCCATGCCATAGCAAGGGTAGAATGCTTCTCGGCGGAAGCCACAGGACTCAAATTTTGTGGCAAACCGCTCCAAGATGGCGGAGTTAATTGGCTCAGCTCCGTTAAAGGCAATATCCCAACTACTCAAATCCAAGTTTGTTAGTTGTTCCGGCTTAATTTTGCGATCGCATAAGTCGTAAGCAAAGTTTGGTCCGCCACTGCTGGTGGCTCGATAGTGGGAAATTGCTTTTAACCAGCGGATTGGACTTTGCAAAAACATCAACGGGGACATGAGCGTAGCTGGAAAACCGCCGTATAGAGGTTGGAGTATGCCACCAATCAGACCCATGTCATGGTACATCGGTAACCAACTCACCACACTGCTGTGGTCGGTGTGCTCAAAATACTGATAGATAGCAGCTGAATTATGGACTAGATTGCTGTGGCTAATCATTACTCCCTTCGGCTGAGCGGTTGAACCAGAGGTGTATTGGAGAAAAGCCATGGTGCTAGCATCTATAGCTGGTTGCTGCCATGATTGAGCTAAGTTGCCGTTGATGGTTTCTGTGGCTAGCCAGTGCAGTGTTTTCAGTTCCGGAGCCTGAGTAAACCTGCGCTCTAAATTAGACAGGATTGCTTGGGTAGTTAGGGCTACCTTTGCCAGGGAATCCTTGACAATTCCCTGAACACGGACAAGGGAGCGATTGGGTCTAGGAGGATAAGCGGGGACAGCTACAACCCCAGCGTACAGACACCCGAAAAATGCACAAATATAGTCTAGACCAGGAGGATAAAGGAGTAGGGCAGTTTCTCCTGGGGAATATATTGATTGCAGGTGGAACGCGATCGCTTGGGCTTGTTGCTCCAACTGTTGGTAAGTCAGACTGACCCGTTCGGTTTCTCCATCCACCAAAAAGGTATATGCGATCGCATCTGGCTGGTTAACTGCTCTGTAGCGCAGGATATCAACTAACGTGGCTGGTTGGAGAATAGTTTCTGACACCTTGTACCCCTGCACTCAAAAACTTACATACATAAAAAAACTTATTACTTTGTAAGCATATGCGCTACGCGCACGCTACGCGAACAGACTTCAGCTGTCAGCCTTTGGCCTTCTTCTTTTGCCAATAGCTGATAGCTGATAGCTTAATGTTTACCCCCAAACTCTTGGAGAAAATTCCCTATTTCCTAGTTACACGAATTTGCTGCCCCGAGGCCATCCAAACAACTGTAGTTTGTAAAAGAAATTGGGGAACAAAGCAAAGAGGTATTTGAATATTTTAAAGCTAAAAGGCTCATCATAAGTTCCCACCCATTCTTTGTTTTTCTCAATCCAGCTGGCGATTGTATTAGCTACTTTTTCAGCAGGAGGAGCAGAATTGACTCGGTTAGCTCGGATTTTATAACCTTTTTCATTGAGACGGTTCACTGGTGCCCAAGCCAAGGGACCGCTGATCACACCAGGACGGTAAAGCCTCATGCGAATTTGATTATTGCTGGCGTGGTAAACGATTGGTCCAACACCTGACCAGTAATAGTGCAAAGCGATTTTACCAGAATGATAGACTGGACCAAAACAAGAAGGGCTACCATCTGCGATCGAACCAATAGCAACGACATCGAGGGGTCGCTCGCGCTTTAGCTTGGCTGCTTCCAGGGCTACCAATGCTGGCCAACTGTAGTTAACACGATTCATCGATTCTACTATCTCAACCAGTGGCACTCCTCCATCCCCTACCTCAGTTTCGATTTGTCCTGCATTCAGGATAATCACATCGGGGTCATACTCAAGCAACTTTTGGGCATCCTCAAGGGTTTGTTGTTGAGACACACACAATGTATTGAAATAGTTACCTTCGAGGCTTTCTTGACGGGTGACACCAACTACTTGCCAACCACGATTGATGTACTCTTGACCTAACGCACTGCCGAGGGTGCCGGAAATTCCTGTGATTACAACAGTTTTCATGCTAACAAGTCTCCTTAATATAATCTGCCACTCGCAGTGCATTAGCTACAATGGTTAAAGCAGGACTAACCCCCAACGAGGTTGGCATAAATCCACCATCCACAACAAATACATTGTCATGATCGTGCAAACGGCAGTATGGGTCAAGCACGGATGTGTTGGGATCGGTACCAAAACGTGTGGTGCCCACTTGATGGGCTGTGTGACGATCATCTTTATCCCCGGTGGCACCAAACATGAATACTACCCCAGCATGGCCCATCACTTTCTTGAGCTGGCGCATATAGTAACGGGAGCGGTAAATATCGTAAGGATGAAATTTGTGGACTAGATGGATCGCTCCTGTATTGCTAACGTCTACCCTATTTTCGGGTTGGGGCAAGTCTTCGACAAAACCTGTCATCGCCAGTATCCGTTTGAGTAGGAATTTTGCGATCGCATCTGGAATCGGTACTGGTAAATTTTCTTGTATGCTCAGATGCCCAGGGATTGGAACAGTTTGGGAATACCCGAGCTTATGGGGAAAATCCCCTGAACCAAAATAAAGATCGGTGAAGCCTAACTGCTTGATGAAGGTATCTGCGCCACCGGTAGGTTGACTAAACAACCCAGCCGCCAAAGCACCGCAATGGTACATATAATTTCTGCCAACCTGACCACTACGACCAGTTAAGCCAGATTTGATCAGGATTACTGGGCTACCAATAGCGCCAGCTGCTATAATATAAGTTTTAGCTTTTAGCGTTTCGATGGTACCACTATCGCGCCAGCGAAGTTTTACACCAACCACCCTACCCTGAGCGTTGGTAACCAAGCACTCTGCTTCTGTATTAGTTTTTAGCTGGAGATGGTAATTGCTAACTGCCCCATCAATAGCACATACCAACGTCGAGGCACGAGAGTCATTGGGGCAGTAGTAGCCTGGACATTTGGCACAGCGAAGGCAACGGTTAAAGTCGATGCCCAGGGGTAAGTGGAAGGGAGTAAATCCAGCTTTCTCAATCCCCCGCTCCAATTTCTGATTGATCGGCTCAAGGGGAGGAGTCTTGGCTGGATAGCTGTGGGCTGGTGTCTCTACATGGATGATTTTCTTAGGATCATCTCCAGCAACATGGAATAATGACTCGGCCTGATCGAAATAGGGGGAGAGCTGATCATAAGTAATTGGCCAATCCCAGAGGTGACGTGGTAGCCATTCACTATAGTACTTGCCAGGATGGAAATCATTGCGGCTCGGACGCATCAATACTCCACCATACAGAGAAGTCCCACCACCAAGAATTCCGCCAATAAACAATCGGGTATTACGCCCATTAACCTCGATGGTGCGGTCATCAAAAGCTGCCATGTCGATCACCATTCGTTGCTCGTCCTGGTAAGGTTCACTGTCAATGAATCGGTTACCACGCTCAACCAGTAAAACCTGCTTACCAGCTTTAGCTAGCGCCAACGCAACAGTTCCTCCACCAGCTCCGCTACCAATGATGATGGCATCAAAATCGTTTGTCATATAGTAAAGGGAGTAGGGAGTAGGGAGTAGGGAATAGGGAGTAGGGAGTAGGGACTTCGGAGCAGGGAGCAGGGAGTAGGGAATAGGGAGTAGGGAATAGGGAACAAAAATTATCACTATTCCTACAGGGATACCTATAGAATTTCTCAATTCGGTGAGGTACTTACGCCCTTGGGGTTTTAGGGAGCAGGGACTAAGGCTGTGGGTCACGCTTACTGGGAGACCCCGAGGCTGCGCGAACGCGCCCCGTGTGGCCTACGGCCAAACGCGAACGGAGTAGGGAGCAGGGAAGAAAGAAAAGGGAAAAAATTCTTTGTACCTCTGCAGTCTTGATGCAGCAAGTACGATAATAGCGATTCCCGATTCCCGATTCCCGATTCCCGATTCCCGATTCCCGATTCCCGATTCCCGATTCCCGATTCCCGATTCCCGATTCCCGATTCCCTATTGCTTCATTGTCGAGCAAACACCTTATCTAAACGTTCTTCCCATTTCTTCTGATTAGCCATAGCCTCTTGAACGAAGGGTGACCAAGCAATTAGTTTAATAAATAATAAATTAATCCATGAAGCAGGAAAACGGAGGGGTCTAACAATATCTAGAAATAAAACCACCCGCATCCCATCGGTTTGATTCCATACCTCATGGGGAAAGCTATCATCAAACATCATTGCTTTCCCTTCTTCCCAATAGCGAATGTCGTTACCAACACGAATCCGACAATTTTCCTTCGGTTCAGGAACACGTAATCCTAGAAGACATCTGATCACCCCTTTATAAGGTCCCCTATGTTCAGGGATATGCTTCCCTGGTAATAGGATTGAAAAAAAGGCCGTTTTCATGCCAGGAATTTTTTCGATAATACGAGTAGTTTCCGGACATTTTTCACAATTCTGTTTAACTTTAATTCCATAGCCATAAAAGCCATAGGTTTTCCAACGATTATCCGTACTGACATACTCAGCCTGGTCTGGGGAAATATCTTGGAAGTTGGGTAGAGTATCTCTATATTTCAAGACTTGATCTAGCTCTTGGCGAATCGTCATCCATTGAGATTCTAACTCAGCTACCCAATCAAATTGGTCAGGCTCGAAGAAGGTTGAATTACCAATTAATGAGTAATTAGTAATTAGCTTTTCAAAATTGGATATCAGTGATATACCAATACCATAGATCAGGAAATTTCTGGCTTTCTCCCTAAGAGCCTCTAAAGAACGTTTCATGGTTAATTATTTTAGCTGCGCTTAGAGGGATATGTTACCATACCTAATTATTTTTTTTACTGGTTCCTAAAAAAAATAATAAATTCCTAGTGATGGTCGGAATTAGGTAAGTATTCAGCCGTGAGCTAAAAGCTCAAGCGTGCGCGTTCAGCGGTCAGCTTAAGCGCTACGCGCACGCTACGCGAACAGCTTGTAGGGTGGGCAAAAAGCGATGCAGCGCGGTCTTGGGAAGGCAGCGCGGTCTTGGGGGTTCCCCCCATGAGCGACTGCCGTGGTTTCCCCCACTCGCGCTTTGCATCAAGACACAGTTTGATTGTTTTGAGTATTAATGATTATATTACTTTGCCCACCCTACTTTAATTCGTCTTTTCTGGGAATTAGTAATCTTTAACACATTTAATAATCCCAATAACCTAAGCATTCAGCAGTCAGTAGTCAGCAGTCCGTGGAAACCTCTGTCAGGCCACTGCATAGCTTATTCGCGCATCACCGATTACGCTACGCGCACGCTACGCTAACAGTAGGCTGGCACAGACCAAAAGCACTGTGAAGTAACCCATAAGCTGATAGCTGATAGCTGATAGCTGATAGCTGATAGCTGATAGCTGATAGCTGACCCAATAACAACCTTAGGATTCTGATCCAGCAACATTCAACTGACTCAACAGATCGGTAATACTACGCTGTTGAAGTTGACTCTGTCGCCATTGACCTACTGCCTCTAAAGTGCCATCAAGAAATCGCAGCCGACATTCCCGACGTTTAATCTTACCACTAGAGGTCTTGGGAATACTTCCGGTCTTCAGCAGCACAATCCCATAAACATCAGCAATATGCTCTTGGGCTACGGCTTGACGAATGGCTGCCACTACTTCATCAACCACTAAGTGTCTCAGGTAACTCCGCTTGATCTCTTGAGCAATAACTAATCGTTCTTCCCCTTCTAAATCTACGGAAAACGCTGCACTAGCATTGGGTCGTAGGGCTGGATGACTCTTCTCAACCGTTGCTTCAATATGCTGGGGATAGCGGTTGTTTCCCCAGAGGATCATCAATTCTTTGAGGCGACCGGTGATAAACAGTTGCCCATCTTGTAGGAATCCTAAGTCTCCGGTGCGCAGAAATGGTCCAGTGCCGGTGTCTTTTATATACGCACCGAATGTGCCTTCTGTTTCCTCTGGTTGATTCCAATAGCCCTTGCCGACACCATTACCAGATACCCAAATTTCCCCGACTTTATTTTCTGGGCACTCTATTAAGGTTTCCGGGTCAACAATTACCACGTGATCACCTAACCAGGGCTGACCACAGCTGACAATCCCTTGTGCTCCCTTTTGGTCTTTAGTCGCAGCTACCACCTGATTTTCTCCTAGGGCACCTTGCTCAACATACTTAATCACCAGAGGGTTAGCTTTCAATCCCCCGGAAATAAATAATGTAGTTTCAGCCATACCGTAGCAGGGATAAAATGCTTCTGCTCTAAACCCACAAGGGGCAAAGGTCTTGGCAAACCGTTCTAGGGTTTCGGCTCGAATCGGTTCAGCACCTGAAAAGGCTACTTCCCAACTACTAAGGTCTAGAGTTTCCATCTGTTCCGGAGTGACCTGACGACACAATAGGTCATAGGCAAAATTGGGACCACCACTGGTGGTGGCTTGATAGCGGGAAATGGCTTGCAGCCAGCAAATAGGTTTCTGTATCAAGGCTACTGGTGACATGAGTGTAACGGGAAATCTCCCATAGATGGGCTGGATCACACCACCGATCAAACCCATATCATGAAACAAAGGTAACCAGATCACTCCTTGACTTTTAAGGGTATGCTCGAAGCACTGATAGATCAAGGCTGAATTGTGCAGGATATTGCCATGGGTCACCATTACCCCTTTTGGCTTACCGGTAGACCCTGAGGTGTACTGTAAAAACGCTAAGCTATCCTGATCTGGGCGCTCGGTTTCAATCCAGTCTGATGCTAGAGATGGGGAAATTTCGTTGGTTTCTATCCAGGAGAGTTGAGTTAAGGTTGGGGCTAATTCTGGATTCGAGCTACACTGCTGCTGGATTCTTTTCCAGAGGTCTGTGGTAGTAAGGGCTACTGTGGCTTGGGAAGAAATGACCCGCTGCTGTAATTGGGCAATAGCCTGTTTAGACCGGGGGGGATTAGCGGTCACTGCTACAACCGAGGCATACAGACATCCAAAGAAAGCAGCAATGAACTCTAACCCAGCGGTATAGGGGTAGACTAATAAGGCACGGGAGCCAGGGGCAACTAGAGACTGTAGCTGAGCAGCAATGGCTCTGGCCTGTTGATCTAACTGTTGATAGGTTAGATGTCCAGATTCTGTTTCCCCGTCTGCTAGGAAAGTGTAAGCAATTTGGTTAGGTTGGTTTATCGCTCTATCGACCACGAGATCGACTAAGTTGGAGTATTTAGCTTTATGGTTTGCCATTATGCGATCGCGCATTATTCTTGCGTAGTTTCCCCTCATACCAAGCCTAGAGGCGAGGTTACCAGACCCAATCAACAAAATCTGCATCTTACGAAACAGATTTTTAGATGAAAAATAGCTTACCTGTCAAACGCTATCGGCGCAAGAGGGTAGACTTGACTTGATTGATAGAATTTTTCACAAGTTTTAGTAGTTCGTGGCAAAATAACCATCAAGTCAACCCCAAAAATAGCAATTCATTGGCTTCAAGAGTGACAACTAGACCGAAATAGAGGCATAATCTCTGTTTAGAACATTATTAGCTGAGGTTGAAGGTTCACAACTAGACTCAATGATCGAAAAGTCATGGAGGGGTAAGGGCAGACGATCACCCAGTGCCAGTAACTGGAGTTGGGTGATCTAATCTTTTAGTGTGGTGAAGGAGTGCAACATGGAATTGTTGAACCAGGTCTGGAACGGGAAAGAAAGCTCACCGACCACTATGGTTACGAGTGATCACAAATCTACCGTCAGTTCCCCAAAATTATCTAAAGCAGCATCAAGCATTGCGACTTGGTTAGTGTCCAAGCTAGCAGAAGTACTTGAGCTGGATGCCCAAGAAATCGATATTCATCGGGATTTTACCGATTATGGTTTAAATTCTATTGAAGCTGTTAACTTATCCGGAGAGCTGGAGAATTTCCTTGGACATCGGCTTTCCCCAACCCTTTTATGGGATCACGACAATATTGAGGCATTGGCTGAGTATTTGGCGGAATACGTTGCTAAACAACCAACAGGAAACTCACAAGCTCACCTAGAAACCTCGTCAAGGAGGTCAATACCCGAAACGAATGGTCATATATTATCGGCCAAAAACGGTCTAATCCCAAATCAAGATGCAGAAAAGCTAGACAACCAAGATATCCCACCGGAATACCATAATTTCCACCTATACCCAGAATACCGCAAACTGCAATTGCAACAGGAGGAAATCAAAGCGCTGGGGGTCAACAATCCTTTCTTTACCCCCCAAGAACGGGTTGTCAACAATACCACACAGATTGGTGGCCGGGAATTGATTAATTATGCCACTTACAATTATCTAGGAATGTGTGGTGACCCAGTTATCTCTCAAGCAGCAAAGGATGCCATAGATCATTATGGTACTTCCGCCTGTGCTAGCCGTCTGTTGTCAGGGGAAAAACCGTTACATCGAGAGCTAGAAAAAGAAATTGCTGACTTTATTGGTACTGAGGATAGTATCGTCTATGTTGGCGGTCATGCTACTAACGTAACTACTATTAGTCACTTATTTGGCAAAAATGACCTAATCTTACATGATTCTCTGAGCCACAACAGTATTCTACAGGGATGCATCCTGTCGGGAGCGAGCATTATTGCTTTTCCTCATAATGACTGTCAGGCATTGGATAAAATACTCCAGGAGCGTCGTCACCACTATCAACGGGTACTGATTGTGATCGAAGGAGTTTACAGTACTGATGGTGACATTCCCGACTTGCCTGAGTTCATTGCAGTCAAGAAACGCCACAAAGCTTTCCTGATGGTAGATGAAGCTCACTCCATCGGGGTACTGGGCAAACACGGTCGAGGGGTTGGTGAGTTCTGTGGGGTTGATCCCGCTGATGTGGATTTGTGGATGGGTACCCTCAGCAAGTCCTTTGCTAGCTGCGGTGGCTATATTGCTGGTTGCGCTGCTGTGGTAGAATACCTCAAGTATACCTCCCCGGGATTTGTCTATAGTGTTGGCATAGCTCCCCCTAATGCAGCCTCCGTGCTGGCTTCCATAAGGCTACTGAAGGCAGAACCAGAGCGAGTTGCACTGTTGCACCAGCGAGCTAAACTTTTCCTGGAATTAGCCCAGAAACAGGGACTCAACACAGGGACGAGTAAAGACTCTCCAGTGATTCCAATTATTGTGGGGGATGCGTTGAAGTCGGTGCAACTCTCTCAGAATCTCTTTAAGCGTGGCATCAATGTCCCGTTTATGTTCTACCCATCGGTGCCGCAAAATGCTGCCCGCCTGCGCTTCTTTATCACCTGTAACCATACGGAGGAGCAAATTCGCTTTACGGTGAACACCCTGGCTCAAGAAGTAGCAAAGCAACAGCCGGACGATAGTACCCAGACATCATCCTTAGAGTAACTAAGATTAACTATCTTCATAGTAACTATACTGGACACGGTCATAACCTGAGCTTATTGATGATCCCCCCCATCCCCCCTTATTTAAGGCGGGGGAAGCTAATTGAAGATTCCACCTTTAACAAAGGGGGAGATGATCCCCCCCATCCCCCCTTATTTAAGGGGGGGGAAGAAATTTAACGCTCAGTTTAAGCTGGTGATAAGTATAACTACTGATAGAGAAATCTAAGGGAAAACTGGCAACTTACAGATTACAAACCCCGTTGGCGGATTGAGTGGAAATTAACTCGGGGATCAGACTATATATATTAGCAAGCCTTAGCAACTAACTAACTGGGGAAAAGTCTCCCACCCCGTTACCTACCTAATATTTACCTAACCTAATAGTTAGTGGCTGACAGGTAATCCGCCAACGACATCTTTCCAACTCTGGTTAAGTTAAGCCAGCTGTGATCAATTGATACATTCTGATAAATCAATTCCGGAAAACCTAACTATCGTTTCAGGTGCCACTTATGCGAGTTTTATTGCTATATCCTCTGTTTCCGAAAAGTTTCTGGTCAATGGAGAAAACCATTGAGTTGGTGAATCGCAAGGCACTGATGCCACCCCTAGGTTTGGTGACAGTAGCAGCGATATTACCTCAGACATGGTCCTTTAAACTGGTTGACCGCAATGTATCTGAGGTAACGGAGGCAGAATGGGATTGGGCTGAGATGGTGATTCTCTCAGGTATGATCGTCCAGAAAAAAGATTTCCTTGAGCTAATTCAGGAAGCTAAGCGCCGTGGGAAAAAGGTAGCCGTTGGTGGTCCTTACCCGACTACCTCACCTCATGAACCTGAAGCGGCTGGGGCAGATTACTTGATTTTGGATGAAGGGGAAATTACCCTACCGATGTTTGTCTCAGCGATTGAACGGGGCGAGAGTCAAGGGGTGTTCCGTGCTAATGGTGAGAAGCCAGATGTTACGGAAACCCCAATCCCCCGCTTTGATCTTCTGGACCTGGAAGCCTATGACACTATGGCAATCCAGTTCTCTCGGGGTTGTCCATTTCAGTGCGAATTCTGCGATATTATTGTCCTCTACGGTCGCAAACCCCGTACTAAAGCTCCCGAGCAGTTGTTAGCTGAACTAGAACGCCTCTTAGAACTGAATTTCCAAGGGGGGATTTTTCTAGTCGATGACAACTTTATTGGCAATAAGCGCAATGTCAAGATTCTGCTGAAAGCCATGAAGGTCTGGATGGCTGAACATGAGTATCCTTTTAGCTTTATCACAGAAGCTTCAGTGGATTTGGCTCAAGACCAAGAACTGATGGACCTGATGGTCGATTGTAATTTCAAAGTGGTCTTTTTGGGCATTGAAACTCCTGATGAAGACAGCCTTACCCTGACTAAAAAGTTCCAAAATACTCGGGATTCTCTGAGTGAATCGGTGGATGCCATTACCAATGCCGGTCTGAGGGTGATGGCAGGGTTTATCATGGGCTTTGATGGGGAAAAACCTGGCGCAGGCGATCGCATTGTCCAGTTTATTGAGAAAACCTCGATTCCTATTGCCTTGTTTAGTATGTTGCAGGCATTGCCTAATACTGCTCTGTGGCATCGCCTTGAAAAAGAAGGACGACTTCTCGATGGTGGGGCTAATATTAACCAAACCACTTTGATCAATTTTGTTCCAACTCGGCCAGTGGAAGAAATTGCTCGTGAATATGTCGAGGCGTTTTGGACTCTGTATGATCCAGAGCGATTTTTAAACCGCACCTACAACCACTTTATGAAGCTTGGTCTACCGAGGCATGCTGTACCTCGTCGGATTGATTGGATAACTATCCGGGCGCTACTCACCCTATGCTGGCGACAAGGGGTTGTCCGTAAGACCCGCTGGACCTTCTGGAATAGTTTGTTTAAGCTGATCCAGCAGAAACCGAAAGTGGTGGGCTCTTTCTTTGTGGTTTGTGCCTACGCGGAACACTTCCTCGAATATCGCCAAATTGTCCGTGACCAAATTGAGGCTCAGCTGGCTGAATTTATGACTAATAAACCAGCACCTTTACCGGCTAAGGATAAGGAAGTGGCGGTAAACGAATCCGCGATCGCATAATTCATTCTTTAGGGAACAGGGAATAGGGAGTAGGGAGTAGGGAGTAGGGGGCGTTGCTTAATAATGGAATGATTTTAAGAGTCAGGTAGAATGGGCATCTGTGGAATGGGCATCTTGCCCGTTCTCTATGGAATGGGCATCTGTGGAATGGGCATCTTGCCCGTTCTCTATGGAATGGTCATCTGTGGAATGGGCATCTTGCCCGTTCTCTATGGAATGGGCATCTGTGGAATGGGCATCTTGCCCGTTCTCTATGGAATGGTCATCTGTGGAATGGGCATCTTGCCCGTTCTCTATGGAATGGTCATCTGTGGAATGGGCATCTTGCCCGTTTCGTCCTTATTTTCGCGCGGGCAGGATGCCCACTATTAGAGTCGAACGAGGGATTCCTCCCTCGAACTCTCCTCCAGAACCGGACATGACTGTTCCCAATCATCCGGCTCCTCCTGGTGGCATTGGGATTGCCTACACTTTAT
>NZ_JAAHHM010000128.1:0-17593 GCF_010692445.1 Moorena sp. SIO3E8
TAATACCATAAAGTTCCTGAGTCAGGCTGTGTCCTTAGCAGTCAGGCAGCGTTCTCACGAATTGTCTCTGATTCCGCTTTTGAAGTGAGTGGGGTGACTTTGTCAATCTCTACACCTGAATGCTTACCAGCCGTCAGCTGTCAGCTGTCAGCCTAATGCTTAAAATAAACCTCGAATGGGAGAATTTAATAGTTCGAGATTTTATCGAATTGAAATTCTGGGGAAAAGCCCATCAGCAGCAGTAACAGAGATTAAACGAATGCTTACCTCTTTTATTCAAAAGCTGTTCCCAAAGCGTGCGCATCGCCCATAAGTTGATAGCTGATAGTTGATAGCTGATAGCTGATAGCTGATAGCTGATAGCTGATAGCTGATAGCTTACGTTTAAAAAATATCAGCGGGATCGGCTGCTTGGAGTTTCCCGATTGCGATCGCACCGGAAATACAACACATGATAATCGTCAGAATCAACACTGTCACTGCCCTAGCTAGACTCATAGCTATGGGTAAACTGGTAGCATTTTTCGTTAAACTATACAACCCTAAGGCTAGTCCATATCCGGGAAAATAACCTAAAATTGCCAGAATTATAGCTTCTTGAAAAACAACTATCAATAGGTAGCTGGTTTTATAACCCATGGCTTTGAGGGTAGCATACTCAGGCAAATGATCCGCGACATCAGTATATAGAATTTGATAAACAATTACTGTACCCACGATAAATCCCATAGCGCTACCGAGGGTAAAAATAAAGCCTATGGATGTACTGGTTTGCCAGTAAGCTTTCTCCCAATTAACAAACTCTTCCTTGGATAAAACTCTAACATCCTTGGAAAGTTCGCGTCTCATATTCTCGACAACTATCTCCAAATCTAACCCTGGTTCTAATTCAATCAAACCGATATCAATCAGTCCTCTATGGCGATCAGGGAAAAGGCGGAAAAAGTTTAAATCACTGGTGATCACATTTCCATCTGCTGCAAAAGAAGCCCCTAGGGTAAATAAGCCCCCTACTCGAAGGCGACGTTGTTTCACTTCAGTCGTTATCTCTTTGCCCTGATTAAACTCTTCCGCAATAGGTCCATATTCAGGTCTGGAGCTGTCATCGAACAAAACGACATCTGGCATTTTAATTGTATCCAGATTGCTGGTTACTCCAGATAAATTGAAGACGTTGTCAGTAGGATTAAACCCAATCACAAGTACATTACGAGTTTCACGGGTTTGAGGATTTTTCCAGAGGCCATAGTCCATATATATCCCACTAATTGATTTGACCCCATCAAATGCAAGACTTTGATACAACCTGCGACTAGGAAAACTTTTCAGAGCGAGTATTGATTGGGACTGGGGACTAATCAAAAAAATGTCACCCTGTAAGCTATTATGTAGTGTCACATTACTTTCAAACAGGGCATCCCGAAAACCCATTTGCATAAACATTAAAATATCGGCAAAAGCAATTCCTGCCAGTGCCACCAGCAGACGCATTTTTTCATGGCTCAATTGTAACCATGCTAAAGGTATTTTCATGATTCATAGTTACTGTTTAATGACCATTTTTGAATTCAAAATTAAAAATGAATAGCCTTATACTTTGTAAGTGTTTCCACCGGATACAAGCCCACAAATTAATTTATAGGTTAGTTTTGAATTTTGAATTGATAATTTTTAATTGGAGCCAAGCGATTGACTAATTACTAATAACTATTTTTACGATGACTTGGGAGTTAGTTAAATCAGCAACTGTTTTGCTGTCTTCTGGATTGAGACGAATATCTACTTCAACAACTCTGGCATCTACGTCAGCGGCTGGATCAGTGTCAAGAACATCCTGTTTGTCAATTTGTTGCCCAATTCTAACTACACTGCCATTGAGTTTATCCTCAAATGCCTTGCTTTCACTAATAATAGTTACTTTCTGTCCTAGCTTGACTTTACCAATATCACTTTCGTAGACTTCAGCAACAACCATCATTTGGTCAGTTTGCCCTAGTTCCACAATTCCCTTTTCTTGATCTACGGTTTCTCCTGGATAAGTGTTAATTTTCAAAATTTGACTATCTAGTGGAGAATGGACGTAAGCAAATTTTAATTCTGCTTCGGCTTGCTTGACTTGTGCCATAGCCATTTCTAGCTCCGCTTCAGCTTGTTTAATATCTACTAGACGTACTTCTTTAATCTCTTCGAGGGTAGCTTTAGCTTCGTTAATCTGTGCTTCTACCACAGCTAGGGTCTGGTTGCGGTTGACAATAGCTTCTTTGAGTTGTTCCCTGAGGGTGCTTATAGTTTGGGTGCGGTTGGCTATGGCTTCACTGACGCTCTCTTGGGCGGTTTCTACGTTTAGGCGGCGGCTGTCCAATTCGGAAATTGCGATCGCACCGTCTCGTTCTAACTGGTCATAGCGCTGAAAATCTGCTTGCACATTCCTTAACTGAGCCTCTAATCGCCTGACTGTGGCATCTTTCTCTTGTTGTGTTTCTTGCAGCTGAGTCTGTAAACGATCAATGCGAGTTTGTAGCGCCTCCTTCTGCCCCCGATACTCTGCCTCTAGTCGTTTAATCTTAGCCTCCTGAGCAGCAATGGTTCCACTTTTAGCACCGGCTTTAACTTTCGCTAAGTTCGCACGGCTTACTTTAACCTCCGCTTTCGCCCGTTCTAAATCCGCTTGTAAGCGATCGCGATTTTCCATGATGGCAATCAATTGATTGGCACTTACTTTATCCCCTTCCTTAACCAGTAACTGAGCCACCCTTGGTGCTTGAAAAGTTGTTGGAGCAGCTAATTGAATAACTTCGCCCTCAGGTTCGAGACGTCCTAGAGCAGTTACAGCTCGGATAACTGGGCTTGTACTGGGGGATGGCACTGGTTCTGGCGGGCGCTCACGGACCATTTCCAAACTGTATCGGCTAGCGACCACAGTTGCCAGAATCCCAACACCAGCCAGTACAATCACCCAACGACTTAGGGGCTTTGATAATCCCTGATCTTTTATCCCAATCTTTGGCTCCATGACTCCTCCGGTTAAATCAACTTCTGTCGGTTATATGAGCCATAACTATCTCTTGTGTGCCATATTATATGGCTCCTTACTATTTAAGTTATCATAAGGGAAATAGAATTACGAGCACCGGTAACAGATTTTTTGAGCAATCCCTCATTACTGGTTCAACTTAAATTCAGCAGAGTGCATAGCAGGGGTTCCCGCTCGCAACTTTGCTAAAAGTTTAACGAAGGTTTTCTTTTCTGCGCCAGTCAGGTGAGCCATCAAACCTGTCACCCGATTAAAGTGGTCGGGAAGCATTTGCTTCAAGAACTGCCAACCGTTTGGAGTCAGCTGAACCATCAGCATCCGTCGGTCATCTGGGTGGGGCTGGCGTTTAACTAACCCTTGACGTTCGAGACCATCGAGCAGACCTGTGATTGTCCCACGAGTAACACCAGCCTGTTGAGCACATTCGGAAGGAGTCAACCCTAACTCACCAGCTTTGTGTAATAGCATGAGTACGGTAAACTTACCGATTGATAACTCGTAGCGACCCATATGAGTGTCAATCGCTTCGTAGATTTCAGTGGTAGTTTTCAGGAACGACAGACAAGTAAACACTGATGCTATATCTAGCTCAGGGTACTGTCTCGCCAAATTTAGCAGTTCCTGCTCTGAGGGAAGGTCACGTTTAGTGAACATAGTCTATCCCCTTAAAAAAGTTTGCCGACTTATTATTATCGTGCCTTACTATAGTATTTCTCAAATAGGTGAGGTATACAAGTTGTGGATTTTATGGAATAGGGAACAGGGAATAGGGAATAGGGAATAGGGAATAGGGAATAGGGAATAGGGAATAGGGAATAGGGAATAGGGAATAGGGAATAGGGAATAGGGAATAGGGAATAGGGAATAGGGAACAGTCAAGAAATCTTGTCTACCTCATTAATATGAGAATGAATATTATACATCATGGATGTAAAAGGCACAATATCTAGCAGTTCCAGAAGTGAGATACATCTCAAGGGGAATAAATTTGGTGTCTACCTCATCCAACTGAAAACTGCAACTCCTCCTTTACATCTACCTGGGCAGTAACCTTTTTGGTATATATACCTGGCATTTTGGCCACTCTACGTAAGGAGTTCAATACGCTACAATTCAACCAAACTGGGTGTTCAGATTCCCTATGCTTGACACATTCTCGACTCAACTTTATCAACTCCAACAATTTGCTAATAACCTGGTTGACAGTCAACTGACTCACCTGAGCCTAGTCAGCATCGCCATCATCTTTGCTGCTGGGTTGCTGACTAGCCTAACCCCCTGTATGCTATCAATGCTACCCATCACGATTGGCTACATCGGTGGTTATGAAAATCAAGGACGGCTGCAAGCTGCTACCCAATCGGTATGGTTTGCCTTAGGCTTAGCCACAACCTTAGCTGCATTAGGAATTATCGCAGCATCTATTGGGCGAGTCTATGGTCAAATCGGTGTTGGCTTACCGATTATTGTCAGCCTAATCGCCATTATTATGGGGTTGAATTTACTAGAAGCACTACCGCTACAGTTTCCATCTTGGGGTGGTATGGATTGGATTTCCCAGGAATGGCCGAAAGGGTTACGCTCTTATCTGATTGGTTTGACCTTCGGTTTAGTCGCTTCACCTTGCAGTACACCGGTATTAGCAACGTTACTGGCTTGGGTTGTCTCAACTCAAGATTTAGTGTTAGGTGGTGCCTTGCTGTTGTCTTATACAGCTGGTTATGTGGCACCCTTGATCTTGGCAGGTACGTTTACTGCTTCAATTAAACGATTATTAGAATTGCGACAGTGGTCGAGTTGGATTACACCAGTAAGTGGTGCGCTATTGGTGGCATTTGGTGTGTTTTCTTTGTTGTCTCGGATTCCTGTGGGAATTTTTTGAGTGAGTACTTAGTGCTGAGTGCGTCGTAAGCTATCAGCTATCAGCTATCAGCTATCAGCTATCAGCTATCAGCTATCAGCTATCAGCTATCAGCTATCAGCTATCAGCTATCAGTTATCAGCTATCAGCTATCAGCTATCAGCTATCAGCTATCAGCTATCAGCTATCAGCTATCAGCTATCAGCTATCAGCTATCAGTTATCAGCTATAAGCTATCAGCTATCACCTGATGCGCAATAGACTTTTCTGAAGACTTTCAATTATCATTAATCTCGAACTATTAAATTCTATCGTTTGCGAATCGGCGCACGCTACGCTGGGTTTATTTTAAGCTGACCGCTGACCGCTGAATGCTACTGAGATTCTTTTCCTAAATCTGCTCATCTTATTAAGAAAGCAAGTAATTAACTAGACTGGATATGACTTTAGAAAACTCATCAGATAACTCATCAGAAAATTCATCAGATAACTCATCAGATAACTCATCATTGACTAGTAGCAGTCGGTTATGGCGTCGGTTAGTATCAGTGCTGGCTAACTTACGCCTAGCGATTATCTTGCTGCTTGCGATCGCATTATTTAGCATCAGCGGTACAGTTATCGAACAGGGGGAATCTCTGGCGTTTTACCAAGCCAATTATCCTGAAGACCCAGCCTTGTTTGGTTTCCTCAGCTGGAAGGTGTTGTTGCTCCTAGGGTTAGATCATGTCTACCGGACTTGGTGGTTTTTGTCCTTATTAGTTTTATTCGGTAGTAGCCTGACCGCCTGTACCTTCACTCGTCAATTTCCGGCTTTAAAAGCAGCCGGGAATTGGAAGTTTTACAAACAACCCCGCCAGTTTGGGAAACTTGCCTTGAGTGTAGAGTTGGACAAGGGGTCTTTTACTTCCCTGACTGAGTTGTTAGAAAAGCGGCGTTACAAGGTATTCCAAGAGGGGGATACTATCTACGCCCGTAAAGGAATTATCGGACGGATTGGTCCCATTGTAGTTCATGCCAGTATGTTGATTATCCTGGGAGGGTCAATTTGGGGCTCAATGACAGGATTTACGGCTCAGGAAATGGTTACCAGTGGCAATACATTCCAAGTTAGAAACATTATTGATGCCGGTCCGTTTGCTTGGCCCCAAATCCCCAAAGATTTGTCAGTACGGGTGAATCGCTTCTGGATTGATTACACTCCGTCTGGGGACATTGATCAATTTTACTCCAATCTGTCAGTTTTGGATAGTCAAGGTGAGGAGGTTGACCAAGAGACTATTTATGTGAATAAGCCCCTAAGATATCGAGGTGTCACCTTTTACCAAACCGATTGGGGGATTGCTGGGGTTCAGGTGCAGTTGAATAATAGTCCAATTTTCCAGCTTCCCATGGCACAACTTCCCACTAATGGTGAGGGACGGATTTGGGGCACTTGGGTTCCCACAAAACCTGATTTAAGTGAAGGGGTATCCCTTTTAGCGAGGGATTTGCAGGGAACCCTGTTTGTCTATGATGGAACGGGTAATCTCGTTTCCACCGTTCGTCCTGGTATGGGGATTAAGGTCAATGGGGTGATACTTAAAATTAAAGATGTCATCGGCAGCACTGGCTTACAAATTAAAGCTGACCCCGGTATTCCCTTTGTATACACTGGCTTTGGCTTACTGATGTTAGGGGTACTGATGAGTTATGTCTCCCACTCTCAGATTTGGGCATTACAAAAAGGCGATCGCTTTTATATTGGTGGGAAAACCAATCGTGCTTTGGTCACCTTTGAACGGGAATTGATTGAGATTTTAGAGCAGGTCGGTGAATCCTCCCAGACCGTAGAACCTTTACTGGCTAAATCTGCTTAGTATATAGCGATGCAGCAACGGAACAGGGGAGGGTACTAAACAGAATCAGAAAGGATAACTGAGTAACCGAACCACTATGGTGATCAACCCAAACATCAAGGGCAAAGTTGGTGATGCTGGAGCCTAAGAGCTGATTTGTAAACTCGCACTAAACCTTGTAGGATAAGGCTTGCGCTCAACTAGAACAATTGAACTATTTAATACCCAAAAGACAATCATAGTAAGGCTTTCAAGCTTATTAATATTTACTTGACAAATTAGCTCTCATCATTGATGTATGACTACCAGGAACGGTATGGATTTCCACCTCTGAATCTGAATCGCTCAAACGCGCTTTTGCTCCTGCTTTCAGCAGTAAGAGGGGTTGAATTTTTTGTTGATACCAGTAATCCACCAGAACAAAAATGGTGGTTATCAGCGTTGGAAAGTCTATACTGTTCATAGGAGGTTTCCGGGTGGTCAGTGACATTTCCATCTTCGAGCCTCCTTTCTCTTGTGTCTAATTCACATTAGGCGTTAGTGATAAAATAATCAATGTCTGTCGCCTCTTCAATTGAACTTGCATCTCCTACGATAGCAAATGTTCTTTCTCCTTCTAGAGGAGACCTGAGGGGGTAAAATGCCAGCTAAAATCCTTACTGGGAGTACTTTAAGCCGATATGTTACTTAATCGGTGCGCCTGACCTAGGCGAATTAAATTCGCTACAGGTGCGCACCTAGAATATACATACTGTTTTGGCCTGAGCTTGGAGGTAGTTATAAGGGTTTGAGCTTCTAGAAAATCATTCGTAGGGTGAATTTGCCAGTTTATCTTTGCTAAGATAATTGGCATCAAAGCCTTATATAGTAAGCTTTTCAGGGCAAATGTCACCCCCTCAGGTGAAATTTACTTGGTCAATTTGAGCGCTGAAAAGCAGTTACTGAGATAGTTTCAAGTTTTTGGAGAGGTCTATTAAGTCCGCGCTATGACGATTCTGAGGTAATTTAGGTGTTGGGTTTAAGTGTGAGCTTGAGTTCGGCTAATTCCTTCAACAGTTGGTCGATCAGCTTTTGCTGCAGTATCACGACCACCAACTGCTCTGTTGTCAGTGGCTTGAGTTGGGGGGGAGCTAGTTTTTCGGGTTTCGGTTGTTCGCTCATGCCGCTACCACACCGGATTTCAATATTTTGTCAACCACCCTCACCTGAATTCTTACATTTCATATAAAATCGTTGGGGGCACAATAACTATAAAATCATTGAAGGCACAATAACATTGAGCAATCTTGGCAATAAAATCCATATAAAGTGTGTCAAAAAAATTAAACACACTTTATATGGATTAATAAGCATGGGTTGATCTCAAGGTTTGGGTGTTCGACAAAACCCAAAATCAGGTTGCAGATTGCGTCCTGCTATCAGCAGTCACCACTAAGTTTGGTGAATAACTCGTTGTGTCCAAGGTCTAACCAAGCTACCACTCTCAGCGAACTGAAAACCAGGTTTGCAACGCCCCTAAATTAAGGACAGCAAAGAGCTGAGTAATCATGTCGTCAGAGAAAAGTAATCAAATTTAAGAAGTTATGAGGTCAAAGTAGTGAGGATCCTCTTAATCTGCACTGAGAAGCTTCCTGTTCCATGTATTCGAGGAGGTGCAATCCAGACTTATATTGACGGAATACTACCTTATCTAAGCAAGTTTCATGACGTTAGTGTTTTTTCTGTCACTGATTCAGATTTGCCCAATCAACATGTCCTGAATGGAGTCAGCTACCAGCGCTTCCCCACAGGTGATAGTGATGCTTACTACCAAGCAGCTGCTAAATTTGTAGCTGAGGAAAAATTCGATTTAGTCATTCTTTACAATCGCCCTAAATACTTACCCTCTATTGCTGCTGCTAGCCCTAGTAGTCAGTTTCTCCTGAGCATGCACAATGAAATGTTTCATGAGGAGAAGATTAAACCTGAGGTTGCTGAGACTTGTCTAGAGAAGGTCAGAGGAGTCATAACAGTCAGCAAATTTATTGCTGATGGAATTGCCGATCTCTTCCCTGACTACCGACATAAACTTAACCCCGTATATGCAGGAGTTGATTTAGAACAGTTTCAGTCCCGATGGTCACCGGAAGGATCTAGACGTCGCCAAGAATTGCTAAGTTCTCACGGATTGACCGATCGCAAAATCGTTGTTTATGTAGGTCGATTAAGTATTAAGAAAGGACCCCATATCCTAATTTCTGCCTTACCCCAAATTCTAGAACAACATCCATCAACATTTCTTTTTATAGTGGGCAGCAAATGGTACGGCCATAACGAGGAAAATAAATATGTTCGTCAACTGAAAGAACAAGCAAAAACCTATGAAGACTCAATTTATTTGACTGGCTTTATTCCACCGGCAAATGTCCAGAAGTACTTCCTCATGGGTGATATCTTTGTTTGTGCATCTCAATGGCAAGAACCTTTAGCACGAGTTCATTATGAAGCAATGGCAACAGGTCTTCCTATGGTTACCACAATGCGAGGAGGAAACGCAGAAGTAGTCATCCCAGATATGAACGGTCTCTTGATCAGTGACTATGAGAATCCCGATGCCTTTGCAGAAGCAATTAACTCTTTATTGTCCAATAAAGAGTTAGCTGAAAAAATGGGTCGATACGGACGCCATCTGGGTGACAAGTATTATGGTTGGGAGCGGGTTGCTTCAGACATTTCCCGGATTATTTCAGACTGCTGCCTACCCTAAGGATAGCAGGGTAATCCCATTTAAATTTGTCAACTGGGTATCAAAAACCTAGGACAGTTTTCAATCATACCTTCATCCCTTCTTCGGCTCATGAAAGCGTCATGAAGAGTTGGCACATTAGGTATTATTATTGGCAGGGTAAGGGAGAACTTCGTATCACCATCACGACACGGGTGTTGCCCTTCCATAGCACGGGAATGGCTGTGATCTCATTGGACTTGCTCAAGGACCCGTTGTTGAGCTAACACCAGATGATGTTCACTCGCCCAGGCACTCACCGTGTGTAAGCCAATGAGATTGCTTTTCGCGATCGTAGGAACCCCGAGCAGTTAAACCCATCAATATTGATCAGCTTAATCTCTAGCTGGGTCGGTTACTGCTCGACCCAACTATTGAAGCATTCATCCAACTGAGTTGGGTCAATCAATACCAAGACTCCCGAAAAGGTATCGTGATATGGAATACTATGGGGCAATTTCAAAAACGTCTCTAACCATTGCTGTTTCGCTTTGCCATAGGTTTCAATGGCTACCATATTATCTGCCCCAGACAGAAGCCAAGATGGTTATGGTCACAATATCTACAAGTTTATGCTTGGGTTCCGGTTTGACTCTCGGGTCATCCAATGCCTCAAACTGATAAATCACGCTATGAATGAGCTGTTTCATCCTTTGCTGAAAGGGGCGATGGGGTGGGAGCACCAAAGCCAAGGGACATCAGGGCTGAGAGCATGTGAACAGACTAATTTAATCTCTATCCAATTTCCTGGATTCTGGAGAGATTGTCTAGTCTGAATTGAACCAAAGCCAACTTTTGCGCCAACGTGTGTTTTGTCAAGTACAATTTATACAAAATAGCTGGGATTACCCTGGAATTTTAGCTTGCACGTCACCCCCTCAGGATACTATCATGTTCTTGGTAATTATTTTGATGCAGAAGTGTTGAATGTCAAAAAAAAGTGTCAAAAAAGTTGTTCAATATGATAAAATCATCAAAGCTATAAAATTCATACTCGTTAAGTATGATTTAAATAAGTTTTCCAAAAATCATAAAAGATATTTTGGAACCGTTACCAAAAAAAGATTATCTATCTCTCAGTACCTTATCATTTGGATCTTGTTAGTTGGAGTATGTAATGGATAAGAGTGTGATCAGTATGCGAGATTTATTGAAACGGTTAAATCTTCAAGAAATAGACTTAACGAGATCTAATTTTTATAAAGCGGTTAATAAGATAAAAACTTTTTTTATTCAAAAAATAACTCATCAATTTAAAAGGCAACTCAATTCAAAAAAAAATCAAGTTAAAAACCGAAATTTATTTATTACCGTTAGCGAAGCGTGGCCTACAGCCGATAGTTCAACTATTTTTACTTTAAAAAATAAACTATCATGGAGCCAAGGATATCATCAAGTTAAATTATTTTGTGGCTTGGACATTTGCCGTTCAGACGTAGGGGGAATAGTTATTCATTATTCAGATTTATAGCTATTTAATCACT
Source organism: Moorena sp. SIO3E8 (assembly GCF_010692445.1). NCBI lineage: Bacteria > Bacillati > Cyanobacteriota > Cyanophyceae > Coleofasciculales > Coleofasciculaceae > Moorena > Moorena sp. SIO3E8. Next base: position 10,982 of record NZ_JAAHHM010000128.1, read on the forward strand.
TATTTAAGATTACAGCTAATAAAAATAGCTCTTCGCGCAGCGTCGGCTTGGCCGTAGGCCACCCTACGCGAGCGCTGAAAGATTTTGGAAAAACAGCATTAGATAAAATTCGTTTCAATCATATATGTCTCAATAAATTACCTATGTACATTGGTTTACAAAACTAATTTGGTGAAAGTAAAATACGACTTTATAGGGTTAATTTATAAAAATATGTAAATTTTTGTTTCGCGATTCAACATTTCTGATTTTGATGTTGATCTGTTTCTCTACTTATGTCTGCTAATACCGCAAACTCATCCAACATGGACTGCAGTACTTTTTAAAGAGTAACAGTTTCAGTAGCGAAACTATCGTGGACTGCCTAAAACTAGCTAGTTTTTGATAAGACTACATTCAGGATTTCATGATAGGATAACTACGAGATATCAATGATTATTATTGAAATTTATTTTTGGCTGCTTATAATATGATCAAGAAAGAAGATATCCCTACTCCTATTATTGATAACAAACAACGAAAGAAAGTTAAAATAGCTGAAAATTTGGAAGATCGTAGTTTTTCTACTCTCTACATTATCCGACGATTTATTATTTACTTTTTAGGTATACAACTTCGCAGAATTACAAATAAGCCAGATATACAAAAGAATGCGAACGAGCTACGTCAGATATTTGAAGATTTGGGAGGCTTCTGGGTAAAAACTGGTCAGTTGTTAGCATTGCGAAACGATCTTTTACCAGATGAGATTTGTGAGCAGTTAATACGTCTTCAGTATGAAGCGATTGGATTCCCTATGGCTATAGTTAGATCAACAATTGAGTCAGAGCTAGGAGCACCCATGGAAAAAATATTTCAAGATTTTGATGAGACTCCTTTGGCAGCTGCATCAATTGGTCAGGTTCATAGAGCAACGTTGCGCAGTAAAAGAAAACCGGTAATCGTTAAAATTCAACGTCCAAATTTAGCAGAAGCATTCAAGCGAGATTTGGATTTAATTAAAGTCGTTGTCAACCTGTTAATTTCTTTGAATTTTATGAGTTACCTACGTTTAGATGAAGCAGTATCGCAGTTAGATAAAATATTTAATGAGGAATTAGATTATCGCTATGAAGCATCTAATACTCGTAATATGAGAAAAACACTAAAACAGCATAAAATATATGTTCCCAAGATTTATGATAAATATTGTAAACGTCGAGTTTTAGTTATGGAATATATCGATGGGGTTCTTGCCTCTGATTATATTAAAGTATCGAATAGGGATCCCGTCAGAGCCTCTCAATGGGAGGATGAAAATGACTTTGATAGTGAAAAAGTAGGTGAAAAGATATTTCTTTCATTACTTCGACAAGTATTTGAAGATAACTTGTACCATGGAGATCTACATCCAGGCAATATTATTTTCTTGCGTCGGAGCAAAGTCGTATTCATTGACATGGGTAGCGTGGGATCCCTGGATAGGGATTTGAGGGTGACTTATAATGAGTATACGAATGCATTGACATATGGAGATTTTAGCAAAGCGTCTAATTACATCATGCGGTTGGCTGTTGATATTCCCAGAGTTAATGTACCTACAGTCAGGGCAGAGATGTCGCGTGCTATAGAGAGTTGGTCCTCCAAAGCGCAACTTAAAGGGGTAGAGTTTAAAGAAAAGTCTTTTGGTGCGGCAACGGCTGACTTATCTAAAGTGCTGACCAAATATCGTATCCCAAATAATTGGACTTTTCTCAAAATGAGTCGATCTTTTTTAACTCTAGATGGTACAATGCAGTACCTATTACCTGAATTTGATTTTTTCAAGACATCTAAAAAATATAATCGCCAGTCAGATAAACGTGCTCTCAAACAAAGTTTAGAGCCAAAAAGTATTAGAAATTCGATTAACCAGTTCTTTGATACTGTTAACGAGTACAATAACCTGATTTTACCTGAGTTGCGACAACGAACCATCGCATTTGAGTTAACCAGTAATATTTTTGCACTGTTACTGGTAATAGGTTTTCAATCTGTCGCCTATTTACTCCTAATAACTGAACCAATTGCAGTTTATATTTTCGTTTATCAATATTATTTTAAAGCGATTGAACCTATTCATACTCAAGTGGCTGAAGAGTTTGTTAAACAAATTCCCCATCTTCCATATCTGGAATGGATTATTATTTTTATACTGATTGGCATCAGTGCTAGAATACTGCTTGCGGGGGCAAAAGTTCTGGAGCGTAAAGACTTTCCTCAATAGGTAAGCGGCTGGTTGACTGACAAAACTTATGTAACCGAATACTCATAAGTGTGGATCTGAAATTCCAGCCTATACAGTCGTTTTTCCTATTGTTGGCATGATGGGTACTGCTTCCGTCGAATGTGAAGGAGAAAGGCGTTGCTGATTCTGGGTATGGTTTCGCCCCCCTAGGGGGTGTTTTCAAACTCGTTATATCCTAAAAGTACTGTGATCAATGGGTGCATTAGATGAATCGAGGGGACGTGAAGTTTTGAACAGTGGGAGAGGTGAAAACCGTTGACCTGAAGTCTTACTATGAAGAAATGATGCACTTTCACTACTCACGTCAGTTGAAGAGCTGATTTGTAAAGAAAATCTAAAGCTAACTCGAAGCCTGGCTGAGTGACTTGTAATCTGAAACAGAAGACGAGTTGAACCCTATATCCATGAGTCGTTTGCCTCAAATCTCCAATCATCACCGCCAACCCTATCCAAGTGATATGAGTGATGTAGAATGGGGAGTGTTGCGACCGCTTATACCGTTGCCGTTGGGATTTGGGCATCTGAGGAGGGTAAACTTGCGCTCCTATCATCAACGGGATCTGCTATGTGCAGCGTAGTGCATCCCAGTTGAACATGCTGCACCATGACTTTCCAGCTCACCCAAGGGTCTATGGTTATTTCCGTAAATGGCAACCGCTTTGGGTATGGGCTGAGAATCCATGGCCAATTGCGTCATCCACTCCGATAACAAATGGGAGGTGAAGAAGACTCCAGTGTGGCGCTCGCGTAGCGTCGGTCTTTGCCCGCATCGCCAATTTAATGACTCGCCGACTGGCTTGTTGAGGTTTTGTTTACAAATCAGCTTTAATTGTTGATCAGTGATGTTTTATGCGATAGAATCAACTGTAGTAGTTAAATCAATCTAGGAACCTAAACGTTATGGCTGATAGTGAGGGAGTTAAGAGCGCTGTCATTCTACGCAGTGAAGAGGATTTTGGAGGCACACCTGATTTCTTGTCTGGGTCTTCAAGTAAGAGGAGCAAGAAAAAGAAGAAGAAGAAGCAGGCAGCAGGTTTAAAGCCTCTTGAGAAGGCTGTGTTTAAACAAGCAAAGCGTCTCGATGAGGCAAGTAAGATCTATAAGGATCGCCATGAGAAGTCCAATCGTAAGAAGAAAAATGGTTGGATCAAGGATTTTGGAAAGAACTATACCAAGAGTATGTCTAAGTTAATGAAATTTTAGTTTGGTTTCTGCTCTACCCTTAACTTCGATGTAATGGGTCAGTTAATGGCTATGTTGAAGGCAAAAAAGGTTTGAGTTCTTCAAAAGTTTTTGGAATGTTCATTACATCAGTTTGAAGTTTTTTATAAGGGCAGAGCTGGGCATGATACAACTTTTGACAAAGCTTGCTAAAATTTAGTTAGGAGAACGTTCATGACTACACTTCAGAAAGAAAACACCATTATCCTAGACATGGGATCGGCAAAGAAGGATGATATTAAAGATTTGCAATATGGTGAGGGTAGGCTTTTTAAGAGGATTGCTAGGGCCATTGAAGAATTGAAGCAGAGTGGTGAAGTTGCAGAAAATGCTCAACCAGTAATTGTTGTGGTGAAGAAGAAAAACGAGAAAGATTGGTAAGTTTTTAATCGATCTTGAGGAGTAATACGAATTTCCGTCATTGGCTTCGTAGATTTGTGTTTCAGGGTTAGTAAACAGCACAAGAAAATGTCGCAGAGTCTACCAAAAACTCTTATTATTTGTTAGACTTAAATTAGGGTAACACCGACAGGGATTATTATGTAACTTAAATTAAAGCCGACAACCAAGGGTTTAATAGTTGCGCTCTCTATCCCGGTGGAACCAACTTTTTTGACATTTTTATGGCGCTCGCGGGATATTCCTGAGAGCTTTGGGAGATACCCCCTGGATGTGAAAGCATCTTGCATTGGCGGGCCTTGGTCTATATTGGTAGACTTTGGTAGCTAAAAAGTATCGGTTACACTGAGTTGCTAACTCAAGTCCGCTTGACTTTCACCCAAGATTGAGTCCGCCTTTGGCAAAGCTATTGTTATTGGCTACTTCAAGGAATCTGCATCGGGGGCTTTATGCCCCCGATGCAGATTCCTTGAAGATATATAGGAACCTCTACTTCTTGTACTGGTAATGTTCAAGTAGACTCGTGAACTCCCCCAACTTAATTCGTTTAAGTTGGGGTTTCTAGCGTGGCCGTAGGCCACGCTACGGGAACACGGAAGAATGCCGAAGGTGCGCTTGACCCGTAATTTAATTACGGGTCAAGCGCACCTAAACTTATACCAAATCCGGTTGCCATAACCCCTTAATAAATCAAAGAAACTCTAGCCAATTATAATCGAAATAACTTAATAAGTTAGCTAGGATAGCATTGATGGAGATTAACTGTTGTTTGTTTACTTTTTTACAGTCAACTTTTAATTGTGTTTTTAATTGATAACCAAAACCCTTTAGCATTTGTTATTTATCCGTTTTTAAACTCAGATTAAAACTTGATTATAGTGTGAATTGAGTTTTATTGCTAGGATAATATTCGATAATTTTTGTCAAGTACGTTTTATAGCAAATTAGATGAGCTTACCCTGTATCCCTCTCGAGAAGCTTCCTATAGAATTGACTAATTGGAGTCCACAGCCTGGAACCCGAACTGTTGTAGATCTCGACGCTTGAGGAAGATTCTGATGCAGGATGTAGCTGTCATCTTTGATATGGATGGTTTACTAATTGATAGCGAACCGTTTTGGTCTCAAGTAGAAATAGAAATATTCAATGACCTTGGCATTCCCATGAACGAGAGTATGACTTCTCAAACAACGGGTTTGCGAAACGATGAGGTGGTCAAGTATTGGTATGCTCGATTTCCTTGGACTGGTATGAGCCAAGCTGAGGTATGTCGAACAATGATCGCTCGGATGAGTGACCTATTGATGACCATGGGACAACCGATGCCAGGTGCAATTGAAGCGGTAAACTTGTGTCGGGAATTAAACTTACCCTTAGCCCTAGCCACGTCATCTCCCATGGGTCTAATTGATACAGTACTCAAACGGCTCGATTTAAAGGATGCCTTTGATGTGATTACATCAGCAGAAGCGGAGGAATTTGGTAAACCCCATCCAGCAGTATATCTCACCGCTAGCCGTCGTCTGGGTATAGAACCAACAAAGTGTGTTGCCCTAGAGGATTCGGTTCGTGGCGTGATTAGTGCCAAAGCTGCCAGCATGGCATGTATTGCAGTTCCAGCACCAGAAAATCTAGAGGATGAACGGTTTGCGATCGCAGATGTCACCGTTAATTCACTAGAACAGATCACTGAGCCTTGGCTGAAAAAGTTTTTAGCTGAATATAGCTAGGCTAAACCTCACCTAAACATGTATGTATACGGAGCAGCACGATAGTATGACAACCATGCAGGCTGCGGTCTGGTATGGTCCAGGACGTGAGAACTTTCGCTTACAAAAAATAGACCGACCATTACCTAGTGCAGGGGAAGTATTGATACAGGTTCAGAAGTGTTTCTTTTGTGCGATGCACGCACGGGCGGTATTAGTGGGACACGCCAAACATAATCCTCCAGTCATTTTTGGTAGGATGCTGGCGGGAGATGTTGTTGCTGTAGGGGAGGGTGTTACCAAAGTCAAACCAGGGATGCGCGTTACCGTCAACCCAGAAAAACCCTGTGGAGAGTGTTTTTACTGTCAGCGAGGAGCATTAGGCCATTGCCTCAACCCAACTAAGTTACAACCCGGTGGCATGGCTGAGTTTGTATGCGTTCCGGCTTCCCTGGCTAGCGGAATCGTTGAACTGCCTTCATCGATTCCCTATGAATTTGCTGCCTATACAGAAACACTAGCCTGTATCCTTCAGGGTATTGACTTATCTAATATTGGTTTGTCCGATTGCGTGGTAATTATTGGTGATGGCGGTGTGGGACTGACCTTCCTTCAGCTAGCCCGCTTGAGAGGTGCTACCAAAATAATTCTAGCTGGCAAACATGATGATTCTCTGGAACAGGCATCAGCCTTGGGTGCTGATCGTACCGTTAATGTTACCCGAGAGTCTCTCAAAGACATAGTGATGGCCCAAACCGACAGTTATGGTGCTGATGTCGTTATTGAAGCCGTTGGCTCTGGGGAAACCTATGAACAGGCATTAACCCTGCTCAGGTGTGGCGGTACCGCAGTTGGGTTTGGTGGAACACCCCCGGGAACTCAGTTGGGTGCATCTCATTTTTGTAAAAACATCATTAATAAAGCATCCCATTTAGGTAAGCACAGCGTAAAGAAAGAATTTTAGGAACATTTTCAATATTCCATTGTGAGCCTGATATTTTAACTCGCATTCCTATT
>NZ_JAAHHM010000129.1:0-17253 GCF_010692445.1 Moorena sp. SIO3E8
TGCCATCAAAATATCTTAACACAAACCAGGTGAATGATAACTGTTAATTTACATAAACCCTGTCCCGGCTATCATCCCGACACCAAATCAAAGATTATGGTGCGGGGCTTCTCGCCGGGGTAGCTAACAATTTCAATCCTGTCTCCCTGTTGGACATTGAAATCGGTAATCCTGTCAATTCCGCTTTCCGGTCGTGGAACTTCCGAGTCAGAGTTCCTCGACAATAGGGAACTATCAGTTATGTTGATTCCCGTTGAAGGTTGTAGCGGTTGTGATGAAGGGATTGAAGGGGGAAAGATGGGTAATGGACGATTTCTAAATGTGAACTGAAAGATATCAGCTCCATGACCACCAGTCAGGGTATCGCTACCGTTGCCACCTACTAGAGAATCATCACCATTCCCACCAATTAGATAATCATTCCCGCCACCAAAGACATTTTGATCATCACCATCACCAATTAGGGTATCATTGCCAGTGCCACCAATGAGAGTATCACTGCTACCTCCACCTTCGAGGACATCATTTCCCTCTCCACCATCAAGGATGTCACTACCTGGATTATAGTTTATGGGAATTCCAGTCAAACGCCTACGAACATCACCTAAAAGGGAATCATCACCAGCTCCGCCTTTTAAGACATCATTCCCATCTGCTCCGTTGAGAGTGTCATTTCCTGTTCCACCGTCGAGGAAATCATGATCAGATGTCTGTTTAACCTCAAACAAACTCAATCCAAAGCTAGGACCCGGTCCACCAGTAAGGACATCATTCCCTGAGCCACCAATCAGGGTATCATTACCCTCTCCACCATCGAGAGTATCCGAATCCTCCTCCCCTTCAAGACGGTCATTACCTCCTCGACCATTGAGAATATCATCCCCAGCTCTACCTTTGAGGGTATCATCCTGTGAGCCACCGTTGAGAGTATCGTTGCCACTGCCACCTATGAGAATTACACTAGTATTTGTAGTATTTGTTTCCAACCCCACGAAGTTAAAGTTAAACATTTCTTCGAGCACCTATTCCTATCCAACTCCGACCTCCTTTATTGTCTGGTCTTAGGTATGGTAACGGTAGCCAAATTGGCAGTATTTGGCCAATTTGACCGATTTCTTGGTGCGCGTTCCCTAGGTTAGGTTTCCCGACCTGGGTCGCACCGCAAAATACCGTTAAAAATGCTCAATAACTATTGACGTTTTCCGAAAATTTTGCTCCCTAGGCGAATCATCGTTGCTCCTGCTTTAATAGCCTGCAAATAATCTCCCGACATTCCCATTGACACTTCTTTTAAATTTAAATGAGTTGTTTGATTAAGCTGTTCCTTGAATTTAGCAACTTCTACAAATGCATCAAAAATTTCAGCTTCCGATAACCCCAAGGGAAGAATCGTCATTAACCCTTGAATATCTAAGGAATCGCAAGCTTCCAATTCTGGTAACGTTTCTAATAACTGCTCAACAGACCAACCATATTTATTAGGATCGGGCAAAATCTTGATTTGTAAACAAACCTTAGGTCGTTTATTTAACTCATTGGCACGCCGATTTAAACTCTGGGCTAACTTTAAATCATCAACGGAATGAATCCAGTCCATTGTTTGAACAGCAAGTTTGGCTTTATTCTTTTGTAAGTGACCGATAAAATGCCAGGAAATCTCTTCTAAATCTTGTAACTGTTCTTGCTTAGCACAAGCCTCTTGCAAGCGATTTTCTCCAAAATCCCGAATTCCCGCATTATAGGCTTCCCGCATTTTGTCTACAGATACGGTTTTGCTAACTGCAATTAAACGGACATTAGGTTTTAACTGTTGACGAATCTGCTGGATATTATCAGTAATACGTGTAGTCATAGTGAAAGGTATTTTTTCCATAGTCTTCCCTATTCCCTTTTTCCTCCATACCTTTAACCACCAATCACTTTGGACAAATCTTGCAGGATTACCTCAGCTGACTGGTATCTATCAGCGAAATGATAGCTTACCATCTTTTCTATAATTTGGGCAAATTCTTCAGGTACATCTGCCAGGTTGCGCCAGATCACTTCACCAGTTTCTGGGGAAATGGGCAAATGATAGGGACGAATTCCAGTTAATCCTTGAATCCCAATCATACCTAAAGCATAAATATCACTATTGAAACTGGGGTGTCCCGCTAATTGCTCTGGTGGGGCATAACCACGAGAGCCAATGGCAACCGTATCATTTTTTTCCTCACTTTGCTCTGGGCTTTTAATCTGTTTAACTGCTCCGAAGTCAATTAGTACCAGTTGACCATCAGTTTGACGACGGATAATATTGCCAGGTTTGATATCCCGGTGGATGACGCCGTATTTGTGGATAAAGACGATAATTTCTAAAATATCTTTCAGTATATCTGCGACTTCCTTCACTCCAAGCCGTTTATCTACTGGTAATTCGTCACTAAGGGACTGACCGGGAATATATTCTTCCACTAAGTAAAATACTTGATCTTCTTCAAAATAAGCTAGTAGTCGAGGAATCTTTAAATGATTACCCAAAATTTCTAATATGTCTGCTTCAGTGCTGAATAGGCGTCTGGCAATTTTCAAGAATTGCGGATCGCTACGAGCCGGTTTCAATTGCTTGACCACACACTGGGGTGAACCAGGTCGCTGAGTATCTTCTGCTAGATGCACTAGACCAAACCCACCCGAACCCAGAACACGCTTGGTTTGGTAGCGTCCAGCTAGGAGGTTATGTTGGGGTCGGTACTCTACCGATGTGCCATCAGGGTCTGCACCTGCTGTTGGGTTCCAAATTGCTGTGGCATCTTCTTGAGATAAATCGGTTTGTGGTATCGGTATAGTTTTGGTGTTAGTGCTGGAGATGGTTTCGTTTTTTTCTTTCAACAACGCCTGTAACAAGGCTAAGTTCTGTTCCTGTTCTTGAGCTTTTGCTTCAATTTTGCGGCGCTCTTGCTCTGCTTTTATGCTCTCCTGTTTAGCTTTGTAACCGGTGTAAGTCATTACACCAGTACCCGAAAGGATTAATGCCAACGCAGGTGCCACGACAGGTATCCATCCTGAGTTGAGAAATAGCAGGTAGGATGTTCCTACCAAAATACCTAAAGCAATACTCTCAGACAGTACTAACTGTCGAGTGTTGCGGCTTACCCCAACTAACACGCCCCCGATTAGTGTCCAACCCCAAATCCACAAGCCTTCTGTCCACTCAGACCAAAACCAAAACTGTTCTCTTCCCTCTCCAAGTGCGCCACTGACCAGTTGACTCACAATTTGACCATGTATCATGACTCCTTGCATATGCTTGCTTTCTTTTTGAGCAAAACTGTAGGGTGTTAAGAAGTCATCATCTTTGATACTAGGAGCATTCATACCGATTAGGACAATCCGGTCTTTGACCAAGTCCGGTTCAATCTCCTCATTCAGCACCTTACTTAAGGTAACGGTATCAGCAAGGTGATCAGCAGAGCGGTAATTCAATAAAATTTGGTAGCCTCCCGTATCTCCCTTTTGGTAACCTCCAGCAGTAGGAGATATCTTGTTATAGACTGTTTTTCCTAGCTTCATCTGTTTTGGGGAGATGTTTTCGGGCTTGATTCCCCGCTGTTCCAAATAGCTTCGCGCTAACTGAAAGCCAAATGCTAATCTGGTGGTGCAACCTGGGATGCTGGTATTCTCAAAATATAATGGAGCCCGCCGGACGATTCCATCCGGATCTTCAAGTAGATTAACAAAGCCTACACGATGCTGAGAAATGTTTGGGGGGGCTGCAACACTGGATGCTTCTGATTGACCCCGATAGCAAATTGGAATTATGCGATCGCTACTTTGCAGTAGTTCAGAAAATTCAGCATTACCCGGTTCTACCGGACTGTCTCGAAAGATATCCACACCAATAACGGCTGGTTGATGTTGCTCCAGCTTCTGTAATAGCTGATACATTACAGCATCTTTGATTGAAGACCCTCCTGGAGCTGTTGTGCCTTTTAAATCTGGCTCAGTTACCTCTACTACTAAGAGGCGCTCATCTGGTGGTAAAGCTGGTCGCAGCTCTATCATCCGGTCGAAAGCCTTTAACTCAAAAAACTGCAACATTCCTAGGTGCTTATACCCTAGCATTAAACCAGTTACGGCCAAACTCGCTATCAATGCTGGGTTTATCCCAACATATTTCCCCAAGCGTTTCAGCCGCGACCAAGTTTTCGCAGATTTTCCGGGCGGGGGGGAGGGATTTTCCGCCTGGGGGCTAATAAGTTTTGAGTTGTTTGGTGACTCTTCTGTCGCCACTTTTACCAGCTGAGCAGTCATATATTATAGTTATCATTAGAAACTATCACCCTTGATGATTCTATAAATAATACGATCAACGGTTCGATCACCCTGTAGAGTAGTGACTCATTCCTTGATTCAATGCCCTGACTTAAGTTGGAAACGTTGCTCTGAATATTTTCCCGATCGATTTAATCGATTTAGGAAAAGCAATGGAAGCCTTGTTGCTTAAACTACCATTTTGCTTTTTCGTGGGCTTGGAAGCAAGTCGTCCTTATTCTGTCAAGCTATCAATCGGATTATCTGAAATTTGTCTTCAATTTCGCCGTGGTCAACCGCCCTTATGCCAATTATTATTGATGCCCACCTGACTCACAGTATTGGGTAATTCCACATTGATAGTTTTGATAGCAAAAACCTGCACTTAGCCTATACAAACAGCTTTCTGTATTTTAGCTTAACAATCGGTGGATAGTATGTATCCCAGATATCAGCAAGCTTTACTACTCACAGGATACCCTACCGCGAACGTTCCTGTTTTTGATTGCTTTATCCACACTATTCGGTTCAATCCCTGGTTGATATTTCCTACAGGCGCACTATTAATCTACACCATCATCAACCCTGCCAACTGATCATCCCACCATGACCTAAGTGGTTCATAGGTGGGATGAATCGTAGGGCTTATTGATTACGTAGTCTTCATCAGAGACAAACGTTGGTCAGGTATTGAGGTTACTCACCCCCGGATTCATCCGTCGGGTTTGTACTACTCTCTTCTGACACAATCTCGAGCTTTTTGGGAGATATGTCTAAATTTGTTGATATTTATCGATCAAACTAACCCCTAGAGCCAAACAGGTTTTCTAGGGGTGGAGAAGTTTACCGGAAACCCACGGCGGCTTGCCAGACAAAGGCTAGCAGCAAGAAGAACACAGGGATGACTGGTAGAACGTCCACCACTGGACCAAAAATAGAGTAAGCTTCGGGTAATGTTCCTAACAGGAGTGCAGCTTCCATATCTTAAATCTTCCTTTCCAACACAGATTTAATAATTGACATGTATCTTAACATGAAGTGAACAGCCATTGAGCAAATTGTGTAGTGAATTGATCACTTAAGATGGCTGCCCTGATAGCTTGGGTGAACCGAATCAACTCAGTCACATTGTGCTGAGAGATTAACATATAGCCTAGAGATTCACGCGATCGCACTAAATGGTTCAGATAAGCACGACTGAAATTCTGACAGCAATAGCAAGGACAACTGGCATCTAAGGGGGAAAAATCTTCCCGAAACCGGGCATTTTTCAAGTTCCAGCGTTCCCCCTGCACTAAGGCAGTACCATGACGTCCCAGGCGAGTGGGAATAACGCAGTCAAACAAGTCTATGCCAGATGCGATCGCTAAAACCATTTCCCTGTAGGTACCGACCCCCATCAGATAACGAGGCTTATGCCATGGCAGTAATGGAGCGGTTGTCTGGACAATTTGGTGAATCAATTCAGGCGGTTCCCCCACACTGACACCACCAATGGCATAACCTGGTAAATCCAACTCGACCAAGGATTCCGCAGCCTTTTGACGCAAATCTAGGTACACCCCACCCTGAACTATACCAAACAAAGCTTGTTGATCGGGGCGATTGTGGGCAACCATACAGCGTTTGAGCCAGCGATAGGTTCGTTGAGTTGCTAATTCCACCTCAATTCGCTCAGCTGGATAGGGGGGACACTCATCAAATGCCATGATCACATCTGCTCCCAAGGCATGCTGAATTTCCATACACCGTTCTGGGGTTAAATCAATCATCCGCCCATCCCGAGGAGATCGAAACGTCACCCCCTCTTCAGTAATAGTACGGAGCTGACTTAAGCTAAAGACCTGAAAGCCACCAGAATCAGTCAAGATTGGTCCGTTCCAACCCATAAATCGATGCAGCCCACCGGCTTGTTTAATGATGGCTTCTCCCGGTTGCAGATGGAGATGATAGGTATTAGCCAAAACCATTTGGGCCCCAGCTAGCTCTAACTGGGCTGGTGTTAGAGTTTTTACCGTTGCTAGGGTGCCTACTGGCATAAACCTGGGAGTTTCCACCACACCATGGGGGGTCACAAACACCCCAGCTCTTGCTTTAGTGTGGCTACAGGAAGCCTGACATTGAAATGAAAAATTATTTTTCTGTTGATTCAAGTTGATCTAGGTCTTGAAGTATCGTTAACTAGACCATAGCGTCTAATTCAGTTAACCCAGTTGACACTCCCCGCCCTGGAAGGACGGGGATTCTTGCTTCAATGCGGTGACTTGTTTAACCAGGCCGGAGCCAGGAAAAATAGAGGTCGCCTCTCCACAAGCGTATTTGGTCTTCGACCTAGGTTTCGGTGTGCCCCACCGTACCTTTTCAAAATCTATTTAACTAGATACTTTTTTATCTAAATGTTTCATAGACGTTTAAGTCGTTAGACCAAATTACGCAATATGTATCTCTTACATATTTTTTACGTTGCCTACTTATTTTTAGATAGTATTTATCTAGATTTTTAGTTTATTGTAATGGTTTTCAACTTAACACGCTCTGTGAAAACTGTCAAGTTTTAGCTGAAAAAGAAAGCCGTCCTATCAGGACGGGGCGCGATTACCCAATTTTTTCGGTAACCTGTAACCTGTAACCTTCTAACCTTCTAACCTTCTAACCTTCTAACCTTCTAACCTTCTAACCTAAAAAGGACAATCTCCATCATCATCAATTTGCACATCCCATTTCGCGCTTAGAACCTGTGTGAGCATAGCTTCAAGGGCTTCCGCCTGAAGTTGCTCAACACACTCTTGTTGCAAGGGATTCAACAGGGGAATCAGCCGCAACTGACGATTTTCGTGAATTAGGTCAAAGTATGCTTCTTGCTCTGGAGACTGACTCAGTTGTAAATAGTCAAAACTATGAACATTGATGTAAAGTGTCCGATTGGCAATCAGGGTAGAGCAATGGGGATCAGCAAATACTTCCTGAACTAACCCTTCCCCCTGGTTTTTTAGTTGACCATCGAGAGTGTGGATGTAACGGACGCAACCTAAATCACCAAGCAAGCGTTTCATATCTCGCTTGTTGATGATAATGCCAGTTTCAATGATGCAAGGAGCTGGAAGTTGGTGTCGAGATTGGTGGTGACTCATGGATAAAAGCCTATAATGCTTTTCAGGGCTGATATTGACATGCAACTGGTTAATTTAATTGATTGGCGAGGCAACCCTAAAGGTGAAACCAATTGATGAGAACACAGCTACGGCAACGGGTTAAAACCAACAATAAAGGTTAATAGTGTTAGGTTTTGGGTTAATGGTTATCGGACTTTATACCTAATCTAAGCATGCTTAATGGTTAATACAAGGGTATAAGCATGTAAGCGTGCCTAGTAAGCAGCAACAGATAATTCCAATAGATGCAGGAAATATTAGTAGCCCGTTGCTGTTGAGACCTAAGCCATAGGGTCGGGTAACTTGCTGCTTATAACAACAGCTTATGACACAATACTATCTCAATCTTTCGATGGTGCTCAAAGGAAAATTCCATAAATTTCAGTAACTGCTGTTACCCATGAAATATTTCACTGGACAACAATTTAGGCAATGGGGACGTCAACTTTTCCGTTCTTTGAGTAGTGCTGTAACTTTTTATACTATTATCCCCCTACCAGCTAGCTGGGGAATGGAGTTTCGGGGCATTGCCCGTTGGGCACCGATGATCGGATTGCTGATTGGGGGGATACTTGTAATATTAGACATCTTATTGCAACAGTTAGGGATGCCAGCACTCACTCGCTCTGCTGTAGTTGTGGTCAGCTGGGTTGCCCTGACTGGAGGATTACACTTAGATGGGGTGATAGACGCAGCTGATGGTTTAGCAGTTCCAGATCCCCAGCGCCGTTTAGATGTGATGGCAGATAGTGCTACAGGAGCGTTTGGGGCAATGGCAGCTTGTACTCTATTTTTGCTAAAAACTGCTGCCCTAACTGATATCGGGGCTTATCAGTGGGCAGCTTTGATGGGAGCAGCTGCTTGGGGACGCTGGGGACAAGTAGTAGCGATCGCATTTTATCCCTATCTCAAACCCACCGGTAAAGGGGCATTTCACAAACCATGGATACGTATTCCCCAAGATATTCTCTTGGGATTATTCGTTGTCTTAAGTTTATCTCTAGTGCCAGTGTTGCTAGATCCGACAAATACTTGGTTATCTTTAACCATGGCCATTGGAGGATGTGCGATCGCTCTACTGACTGGCGGCTGGTTTCACCGCCAGCTAGGGGGACATACTGGAGACACTTACGGAGCAGTGGTGGAATGGACAGAAGCCCTGTTTCTGTGCTTACTGACCCTGATCCTTAACTAATTACTTTTACTAATTCTTTGTCAAAGACGACCTGTTAGTTTATCGAGTACTTACCGACTCGACCACTAACCCCCTAAATTGGTTTAAGTCTGGTTATCTTTAATCTGAACTTGCCACCGCCGGTTGAGCCAAAGGCACGCACCCTGATAATGTACTCATCTGTCTCAGTGATGCGAGCAAATAACAAGGAGTTAGTACTGCCATCGGGTCCATCATCATTTTCCGCTACCATAGAACCGTCAGAAGCGATCACAGAGATCATCGTGTCAAAGTTGTCTGAGATCAGGTCAATGGCAACTTGGTCTCCCGCATCAAGAGTTACTACATAGTCTCGGGCAAAGCCACCATCCCCGATCGGAATATCTTTCTGAGTCAGGGTGTCAACAATTTCTTTGCTATGAGAAATCGGCTGCGGATTGTACAGGTTTTGTGCTCTGACTACCGGTGCAGTTACGCTCGTTGCCAACAACGTTGCTGCCACAGGCATAACCCAGCTAAACCAAGCAGCAAAAGCTTTACTCATTTAAATATATCTTTTAGTTGGTAACATTTATAACACTGTACCCTAACCCCCTTAAAAAAGGAGGGTGGTGTTGAGTATGGGCTTGAAGCAGACCCAGGCTATCCCCTGACGATACAACTAGCTTACTTTACTACTGACAGGATGTCTCACTGCCAAATTTTTAATATTTTTTCTGCTTTACTCTAGTCATTCTAGCACCACCAAAAAGCATAAATTTAACGCGATCGCTATTGCCACCTCACTTCGACATCACCAACTTTATCCAAGAATTAAAACCTTCGAGTCAGGTCTCCTCTCTCCTCAAAAAAACCGCCAATTTCTGACATCAAACTGAGGGTATTTAACTCAATAGTTACTTCGGAAGAGATTTTTTTAACTAGACCTTGTCAATGATTAATTTATCCTATATAATAGTGATATAGGAAGAGTTAAAACAAAAGAGAAAAATGAACAAGTGTGTTTGTACTACCGAAGCAGCATCTCTCTTAGGTATTTCTTCTCGGCGATTGCGCCAACTTCTAGAGAAGGGTCGGGTTCGGGGTGCCTATAAAAGCGGGAAATTCTGGATTATTCCCTTGTTTAACAATCTCCCGCAAATCACCAAGGGCACTAGAGGACCAAAAGGCAAATGGCGCACTAATCGTCCTCCGGCTATAGCTAAAATCAATGTCAATCGCAATAATATTGGCTCGAATATCCACAAAAGCCCCGAAGAACGGAAGCCAGTGATTTCCGTAAAACGAAGCGGCAACAATATATACGGCAACCAAGTAGAAATCCTTGGCCCTTGCCGCATTGTCTATAACCCAGATAAGCCACTATCTTGCGGTGCTCGTCTATGGATCGAGACCTTCAGTGATGTCCACTTCATTGGTGGCAGTTTCCCTGCCAGCTAATGGTCGATTTTGGAGGGTCCGCTCACCATAGCGCAATAATCGTTGGATCGCTTCCAGACGGTTGTCCCATACCTGGACTTGATAGGGTTGCTCAACGGATTGTCCAAACATCCACGTTTGAAAGCGACTACGGAAGGATGACATGGACAATTGTGCTGATAACAAGCTCATCATGGATGGCTTCTCGGCTAGTCGATTCAGCAACAGGGAAAGGGTATCGGCTTGTTGTCCCCAGTCTGAAAGGTCTGGTTCTCCAACTACTATTTGATTATTTGCCAACATAAAACTCCATTCCTGTTGCAGAGCCTGATAACGTTCTGCTGCAGCTAGGAACGGTTGACGATAAGGTACTTGTACTTCAGTGGTAGGCTCTTCTTGTCCTTGAGTGCGAGTCAAGATACCCCTGAGATTATCATTGAGATTTTCTACTGCAAATAGGGCATAGCCAGGAGCTGGTAAATCTCGCAGCAGTTGGATTTGGTCAACAGCTACAATATCGGGCAAATTCAATAGGCGAATTCCTGGCAAAACTAAGGCTGAGCTGATGGAGGATTTAGTTAGCCATGGTTGGGCTAATTTTTGTAACTCTTCCGTTTCCAACGCATAAGTCATTGGTACCATCAAGTCAATCTCACCCCGAGACGCCCAATCTTCCCAGTTTTGTTGGATTTTTTGCAATCGGTCTTCCCGAGGCATGGGAAATACAGCAGCAGAGATAATCAACTCGGAACGTTTCTGGCGCAGCATTTGTGACACTGACTTGACTAAAGTGTCGATTTGTTTGATACGAAAATCTGTCCACTGTCGCCATAAGTTCTGATCCTTTGGCTCAATCTCAATCGGGTCAACACCGGTCAATGCCTGGAACTGTTCACGGGCTGCCTTACCATAACCAAAGGTATGACCAGCTTTGGGGTCTTGAAACGGATAGCGAATATAGTCCAGCTGAATCCCATCTACTTCATAGTTGCTGGCTATTTCTTCCAATAGCTTGGTTAGATAATCCCGTACTTCCGGATTAGCCGGATCAAGAAATGCCTTTCTAGTTCTCTTGTGAAACACACGTTTTTCGTTATCCAAGATTGCCCAGTCTGGATTCTTGGATAGCACTGGTCCGAGATAGTCTGCTGGTTGATCCAAAACTGCATTGTGCCGCTGGTTAGCTGCAGCAAATATCCAAACCCAAGCGTGCAATTCCATCCCTCGTTCATGGGCTAACTTGACTGCTGCTTTTAGGGGATCCCATCCCTCAACCAGGGGATTTTGCTCTGGTGCGATCGCACTCGGGTAAATCGTATAACTAGCGTTAACCGTTTCAAAAAAGATGGTGTGAAAACCAGCTGTAGCCAATTTGTCAAAAATCTTAGCTAAATCTTTTTCAGACTTCGCTTTAACAATAGTACCCCGGTCTAGCCAAATGGCTCGAATCTCTGACTGGGCTAGTTTACGATCAGTTGGGTAGTTTTCCCATAGGGTATTTCGTGCTGTCATCCACAGCTGACTTGCCTTTTGATACTCTCTGCGAGCCACTGCTCGACGGAAATTTTCCAAACCCACTCTGGCCTGATGCAATGCCTCAATAGCTGAGTCAGTAGCTGAATCAGTTTCATCCGTTTTACCCTCAGAGGTTTCCTCGGAAGTTTCCGACACTTGCTTAGTACCAGCAGTGACAAATTGTTCAATAGCAGTGCCTGTAGATAAATTCAGATTACTGTTAGCTGCATCGGCTCTTAGCAAAGCACTTTCAAACCGACCAATCAGATTTTCCAACTCCCGCTCCATCGCAGTAGCTTGCTTTAGGGTTCGAATTCGTCTTCTATATCGTGGTGGTGGGGCTTTTGCTGGCTTGGGTGACGGTGCTAATCGGGAATTAGTAGGCTTGGCTGAAGCATCTGTGTTATTGCCAGACTCTGCATCTTCTGTTTCCACCTGTTTCTGGGCAATAGTAGTGTCGATATCCCGACAATGTTGTGGTGAGTGATCAGAGGATTCAGACGATGTAGATGAATTAGTGATGAGTTGGACATCAGTAAGTTGGACATCAGTGACTTGGACATCATAGCGACCAAGAGCCGCTCGTAACCAAGCACTATCGACTTCTGCCGGAGCTACCCGATCGATACCCCAGCGCCAACCAAAAAACGTAGCATTATTAGAGGTTACTACAGCAGGGGGCTTGTCAACCTGACTCCAGACCGCAACAGTAGTGGAATTAAGATCAGCAGGAATAAGAGTACCACCCTGGATGATACCTGTAATTCCAGTATTCTGCACCCATGTTTGGTTACTGTCTGGGGAAGGATGGAGGATAGAGGGTTGAGTCATCGCAAACCCCCAATAGGCACCCAAAAGCTCACGCAATTGTTTGCGGATGTCAGGTTTGGAAAGTAATCCAGTCGGACCGCTGACAATAACTTTTCCTCCTTGTGCAATCCACTCCTGTAACGCTTGGAATTGTTTTGGGTGGAGGAACTCGACATTGGGCAAAAATAGCAAGTTAGTGTTATCGAAGTCAGAGGCTTTCTTAACTTCAGTCAAGTCAACAATACAGTAGTTAACTCCAATTGAATGTAAGCGTTCGGTAATTCCAGACCAATGCCCTTGATTATCCCGACTTTTAACTACTCCTAGCTGCACCGTTTCAGCTCTAGCAGCTGGTAACCATGGTAGGGAATTGAGCAAAAGCCCGATCAAGGTACTAACGACAATAGTCTTGGGATCGATAGGATTAGATTTGAGTATAGTCAAATCTCTGATCAAGGGGGTTAGCTGCTTGGACAAATACCACTGCCAATTGGAACTATCACTACTGCTGAACACCGTTCACTCCTTAAAATTAGTTATCAAAATCTTAACCTCTCTTAGCAATTCACAACGTTCGTTAGCGAGAAGTGGGGATTTAGATCAGTCAGTGCGATCGCATTAGGTATTGGTTCAATTGCAGTTTATAACTTGTATAACCCATACGGGATATCATCTCAGCTAATTCTAGCCGAGATGAACGGAATAGTTTTACCATCAATGATTACTTTTCTTTAGTTGATGATTAACATAACTACGAAGAACGTTATTAATCGATGATTGATAGCCTTTTCCTTGACTTTTGAACCAGTCTATGATGTCACTATCTAAGCGAATAGAAATCGCTTTTTTAGTAATCGGTTTAACCATTTTGGCATTTTCCCAGAAATGATCATCTAACTCAGGTATATCTGAAGTATCAATTTCAGAGTCAGGAATATTTTTGATTTCTTCAAGTCGTTTTGGCGAGATACTCATAATACTTTTTCCTTGTCTTGCAGCGGTCAGCGGTCAGTGGTCAGCCGTCAGCTTTCCATAACTCAGATTAAACTAATGCTTACCTGTTGTCTTGATGCAATAGCGAGTGGGGGAAACCCCCAAGACCGCGCTGCATCGCTTATTCAAAAGCTGTTATCTTTGCTTACCCTATGCCCATAAGCTGATAGCTGATAGCTGATAGCCTAGCGCATATGCTTAGCTACGGAGTAGGAGTATGAAGTAAGGTGAAGCAAATTGGATGGCTCTAATAATTATTAAAAACGCTAGAATTATTTGTGTATAAAAATAAAACGTAAATATTCAGGTAAGCTTATGGGCATAGGCTGATAGCTGATAGCTGTTCGCGTAGCGTGCGCGTAGCGCTTAAGCTGATAGCTGATAGCTTACGATAAACCCTACCGAAATTAATATCCTAGATAGGTTGGGCATCTCCCATGAAAACTAATAACCATCGGTCAGTCTGTGGGAAATTAAAGCAGCAGTTAAATAACAGAGTTAAACGCTGGTTTAATTCCCCTAAAAATGGTCATAGCAGCACCACACAAACAATAACTGTTACTGTGGCAGAGCCTTATGCTCCCTACAAACCTCCCTCAACTCCTCAACAACCTAACCACAGCAACGGCGTAATTCATCTTACCTGGCTGCCTGGTGATCGGCTACAAAACGGTAAGTACACTATCGAAAAAAAACTAGGACAAGGTGGGCTGGGTATTACCTATTTAGCCCGAAATAATAAAACAGGCGATCGCATTGTTATTAAAACTATCCTTAATCATGTACTACGCCAAGATAATTTATTAGAATATTGGAAAATTTTTGCCAACGAAGCGGTAAAGTTAGCCCAATGTAGCTGTGGGAATCCTCATCTAGTCAGCTTATGTGAAGAAATCATCCGAGAAGGTGAATTGCCTTGCCTAATCATGGAATACATCGAGGGGGAAACCTTGTCGGCTCTGGTGAAACAGCAGGGTGTGCTTTCGGAAGAGCAAGCCTTGCTTTACATCCAGCAAATTGGTAGCGCCCTCTGGGACATTCATCAGCAAGGGTTGCTCCATCGGGATGTTAAACCTAATAACATCATGGTCCGGAACGATGGTACTGGTGCGGTGTTGATTGATTTGGGTATTGCTACTAAGTTTGTCCCTGGGGTTACCCAAACTCATCTTTGTGCTGTGACTCCAGGCTATGCTCCTCTGGAACAATATGAGTTCCGAGCGCAACAGGGTCCCTACACCGATGTTTATGCTTTGGCCGCTACCTTGTATGTGCTCTTAACTGGAAATGAACCACTACCAGCTGATGAGCGGGTTGAGGGAACTGTATTACCACCACCAAAGGATTTGAATCCTCAGATTAGCGATCGCATAAATCGAGCCATTCTTCATGGTATGAATTTAGTGGCTAGGGATCGCCCTCAGTCTATACCAGAATTTTTAAACTTACTGGGTATTGAATTACCAACTAATAATAGCACAAATAGCACCAATAATCAACTACATACAACCGCTCAAGTTGGAGACTTTTATATAGAACGTCCCCAAGATACTGAGTGTTATCAGAAGATTTCACAACCAGGAGCGCTAATTCGGATTAAAGCACCGAAGCTGATGGGTAAAACCTTACTCAGTCATCGGATTCTTGATTATGCTAAGTCTAGGGATTATCGCACAGTTTATTTAAATCTGAATGAGTTTCCTTGCCATGACTTGGATATATTTTTACAGTCTTTTTGTGTGCGGGTTGGTCAAAAACTGAAATTGCCCAATCAGTTGCAAAATTATTGGGAAGATAGTTTTTTTACCAGTGAAGTAAAGTGTAGTACCTACTTTGAAGAGTATTTGTTGGTTTCTTCAGAGACTCCTTTGGTTTTATGTCTCGATAACCTAGAACGAGTTTTTCCTCATCAACACGTTGCTGAAGGGTTTCTTACTTTGCTGCGGAGTTGGCATGAAAATGGCCAGTTTTATGATAGTTGGAAAAGACTGCGGTTGATAGTGGTTTATGCTACGGAAGTTTATATTGATTTGGCTATCAATAAGTCGCCTTTTAATGTAGGATATCCTGTAGATTTAACTGATTTTTCCTTGAAACAGGTTCAGGATTTGGCGAAATTTCATGGTCTAAATTTATCAGTTAATTCATTGCAAAAATTAATCACTATGGTAGGAGGACATCCTTATTTATTACAGTTAGCTTTCTCTACTCTTAGCAAAAATCCCAACATCACCATCGAGCATCTTTTAGAAACCGCCCCGACAGAATCAGGAATTTATCGCCATCATTTGCGAGAGCTTTTAAATAATCTGATGCTCCATCCCAATTTACTAAACGCTTTCAAAAAATTACTGACAACTACTCAAGCAGTGCGCCTGGATTATAAGGAAACATATCTGTTAGAAAGTCTGGGATTAGTGAAAGCAATCGGTAATGATTGTATTCCGAGATATAATTTGTATCGTGAGTATTTTAGTAACAGACTTTTATAGTTAGGGAGCAGGGAGCAGGGAGCAGGGAGCAGTGAATTAGGAAGAGTAAATAAATCCTGTAAAACTCTATAACTATATCATCAAATCCAATACTGTATCCCTTTAGCATAAAACCAAATACTACTCGAATATATTCACTACTGTTCCCTGTTCCCGATTCCCGATTCCCGATTCCCGATTCCCGATTCCCGATTCCCGATTCCCTTTCCTACCATGAAAAACCAACCAACAATCTATCAAGTTGGGGGAAGTTTACCTAACGATGCTGCTACTTATGCAGTCAGAAAAGCTGATAAAGAAATTTTTGATGCTTTGATGGCTGGGGAATTTTGTTATGTGCTCAACTCGCGACAGATGGGTAAGTCTAGTTTGCGGGTAAAAACCATGCAAAGACTAATAGAGGCGGGAGTAGCTTGTGCTTCTGTTGATGTTACCCAAATTGGCAATTACGTAACGTCAGAGCAATGGTATGCTAGCTTAATTAAGACTATGGTAAATAGTTTTAAGCTCTCAGATAAATTCAAGGTCTTACCTTGGTTACGAGAGCGTAAGCAACTCTCCCCAGTCATGTGGTTGGGTGAGTTTATTGAAGAGGTGCTGTTGTCAGAGATTCCAGACAATATTGTGATTTTTCTGGATGAAATTGACAGTATTATTAAGGTAGAGTTTAAAGATGATTTCTTTGCCTTTATTCGCAGTTGTTATAACCAAAGATCGGAAAATCCTGCCTACAATCGGCTGAATTTTTGTTTGCTGGGAGTAGCAACTCCAGCGGATTTGATTCAGGATAAACAGCGCACTCCCTTTAATATTGGTCGGGATATTGAACTGACTGGCTTTACCTTTGAAGAAGCGAAAACACCACTGCTCCCTGGTTTGGTAGGGAAAGTGGATAATCCTCAACAGGTGTTAGCTGAGATATTGAACTGGACGGGGGGACAACCGTTTCTGACCCAGAAGTTGTGTAAGTTAATGGTGGAGCATTCTCAAGCTTCCCCCTTATTAAGGGGGACGGGAGGGGGATCTATCGATAACACTCCGGAATTGGGATCCCCCCTAACCCCCCTTAACAAGGGGGGAACTTCTGGAGGGGGATCTATCGATAGCACTTCGGGATTGGGATCCCCCCTAACCCCCCTTAACAAGGGGGGAACTGGAGTTGAGGGCACTTCTGGAGGGAAATCAAACCATTCTCAAGCTTCCCCCTTATTAAGGGGGACGGGAGGGGGATCTATCGATAGCACTTCGGGATTGGGATCCCCCCTAACCCCCCTTAACAAGCTATCCATTAGGCAAAAGTAGTCGAAACAGTGATAGAGACTAGGATTTAGGCAAGGATTGGGAGAGGAGTGGTGAGAGCCATTATTAAACTAACAGGGATTTCCCAAGACTGCGGTCGCAAAAT
>NZ_JAAHHM010000013.1:0-47440 GCF_010692445.1 Moorena sp. SIO3E8
AGGATTTTATCGAGAATCTGCACACAGGTTCCGATTACTCTTCCCCTCTCATCTCGGCAGGCTGAGGGATGCACTCCTCAGAAAACCATTTCAGGTTTCGATTCATTCAGACGCTTTCACGTCGCACACCATCCACAACTATGGTATAGTAGCTAGCCTCACCTTTCCAATAACAGGTTGTGTGGGTAGTACTTTCCTTGAAATACTGGTTGTTGATGGAGTCGGGGGGAAAGTATTGATTGCCTTCCACCACGACACATTCGTCGCTCTCGGCTAGTAACGCTCCGTTCCAGATTGCTTTTGGCATGGTTTACTTACTTGCGGTTGACCTAGTTAATTTAATCTTATTTCTAAGTTTACTAGCTTAACACCATTGAAGTGCAAATGGTGTTTCTTGATCGTTGACCCTAAACTCTAACCTTCAAAAGCCTGGTTGCTTGTTATGTTTCTTGCTACCTAGCTACATACCTACCTACATATATAGCGTTTCCAATACTTATGAGGTACATTCAATTTTATTCCCCAGACTCCTGACTCCCTAAAACCCAGGACGAAAGTACTTCACCCAATTGAGAACTGCTATAGATGATAATCGCAATTGAAGGCTAAGATCCAGTCAGCAATAGTGGCCAATCCACCTCAGCCAAATCCATAGTTTGGTTATATGGTTTGGTTACCTGATCGCATCCTATTCCAAGGATACCACTAGTAAATTAGTATAACTGGAGACCGCAAGTCAATATGTCTTTCACTGCTAGTGTCATTTCAGCAAAAGAATGGGGAGCTAAACCCCCAAAAAAATGGCCAGATACCACTCGACCACGATATATTATTATTCACCATACTGCTACTCCCAATGCCCCGAATGATCTATCGAAAGGAACCTTATGGGGATCCAGAAGTTTGGCTAGGAGTATTCAAAAATCCCACATGGATGGTTTTGGCTGGGATGACTCAGGTCACAACTTTTTGAATACCACCGGTGGATATTTACTCGAAGGTAGACAGAGTTCCTTATCAGCGATTAAAAAAGGACGTTCTGTCAGCTCTGCTCATGCTGGTAGTACTCTAGGTAACCAGTCACCCGGAATTGAAAATGAAGGCACCTTTATCAGCTACCGGATGAATGCCAAACAATGGAAAAGTTTGGTAGATTTATGTGTTTCGATTTGCAACACTACCAAGATTAGCCCAGACAATATTAAAGGACATCGAGACTTTTCACCAACCCAATGCCCTGGGGACTGGTTATACAGTCAATTGCCTCGGTTGCGCCGAGAAGTTCGTCAGCGCCTTGACTCATCAGTTGAAGACTATCTCAGAGAAGGAGACACTGGTCTGAAAGTCAAACAGCTACAGCAATCCCTCCAAACTAAAGGGTTTAGTCCCGGCCCAGTTGATGGCATTTTTGGTCCTGCTACCACCAAAGCAGTAATTTCCTTTCAGAAGTTTGAAGGACTAAATGCCAATGGATTAGTGGGTTCAAAGACCTGGGAAGCACTGAAAAGTTCTTCTAAACCATCAGAGAAATCTCCTTCTGAACCAGGTAACAAGAAGCGCGAGCCTGTGGTTATCCTGAACACCTACAAGTATTATCGTGGCTTACCTCACCAAAAACAAGCGATTGAGTGGCTGCAAAAACAGCTACCAAAAGAAGTCTTGGAAGAGTTTTCAGAAAGATGGCGTAACGATCAACCCTCATCTGCCTATCTTCCTTTAATTCAAGGAGCAGTTGGATCAGAAGTAGAGGAACTACAGCAGCTGCTCCAAACCCAAGGATTTTATTCTGGTGCAACGGATGGTGATTTTGGCACTCGGACAAAATCTGCTGTGATTGCTTATCAGAAAGCGAAAGGATTATATGCTGATGGGATTGTAGGTTCTATAACTTGGTCTACTTTGAATCTTGACTAATGGTAATCGGTAATTTGCAATTGGTAATTGGTAGTTGACGATGACCCAAAACGGGAGGCTAACAAAGGAATTATTTAGCCTCCTTTATCTAGGTATAACCATGCTTAAATTGATGCTATTTATTGATAAATATAGACATAATTAAACGTCCCTATAATGGTTAGTTTTTTAACGTTTATACAACTCTTCATAAGTATTTATATTAACTGTAGTTTAGACTATGAGAAAATAACCCAGTGTTCTTTTGAAGCTGAGATGTTAACAAATTTATTCAAAATTTTAGTTACGTCTTCTTATTTTTACCTTTTTTAGCAACCGTTTTTCCTTTTTTGACCACGGGCGAATTTGTTTCTGACGGGGTGACAACCAAGCCAGAAGCCTTATGAATTGGCAATTAGAGCGACTTGTGGTCAAAAAAGAATGGTCTCAATTGTCAACAAGACCAATAAGATTGAAAATGCTACCTCAATTTTACCAGACTCATCTTCAAAGCCGATTAAACTCAACTCAATTTATAACTGTTGAGTTATTGGTAGGGCTGTTACAAAATCACCACGCAAGTCAGGATTGAACCCTTAGCAGCTTTGTTTCCTCAACCGATATTATTTGAGAGTCGTCGCCGTTACTTACAAAGATTCCTCAAACTCCCTCAACTGAGTGTAACTTTACTATGGTTTCCAATTATTAAACATCTAATTCAGACCTGACGGGGTGACAAGCTAATTGAAAATCTTACAGGGGTTAGGTTTTAGGGGTTAGGTGAAGCGTGAACATCTTCATGGCATAGTGGTTGATTAAAACTATCTATGCAGTTGGATTGGTGAAAATTGCTTCAAATGCTGGGAAATACAACAACACGAGTCGCTGTAATAAACCAAACACCATTAACCATTAACCGTGCCACCTGCCTAGGTTTGAGCTTTGTTGTCACCCCTTGAGAATTCAGACTAATTGCCCTCAATCTAAACGTCTATTTATTGCTCTTGATAGAACTCAATGGAAGCAATACAACTTATTTATGGTCAGCGTAATTTGGTCGAAACGAGCTTGGCCGATTTATTGGACTTTTTTAGATAAACGTGGGTGCAGTAACCTGTCAGAACAACAAGCTTTACTGGTTCCGGTAATTGAAATGTTAAAAGGTGACGATTTTGTGGTTATCGGAGATAGAGAATATCTAGCGTGTTGAACTAGCTAAATGGCTCCAATCAAAGCATGTAGATTTTGCTTTGCGTCAAAAAGCCAATACCTACATTCAGGTGCGACCCGTGGCGAATTAAATTCGCCACGGGTCGCACCTCAGAAATTGTGTACCTCATAGCTATGATAATTGCTATAGCAATTCTACGACTTGTGAGGTACAAATTTATGGTTTTTAGGGAGCAGGGAGCAGGGAGCAGGGAGCAGGGAGCAGGGAGCAGGGAAGAGGGAAGAGGGAAGAGGGAAGAGGTAAAAAATAATGTGTACCTCATGAGTCCTAGAAACGCTATAAATGAGATGTAAACCTAGGAGGTATTTTTTTATTGTCCAATAAAAATCCGTATCTATTGCCCCTGTTGCCTTTTGCCTTTTGCCTCTTGCCTTTTGTTCTTTGGGAGTATGTTTACAACTCAAATAAAAAATCTAGATCTGATTAAATGTGAAAGCCCTGCTTAACTTAAATTTTATAAAACTTGAGTGATACTTCTTCAAAGCTTCGCCTACATTTCCCGGATTTATAGTTAGGATAGTTTATGTAGCAAGTATTATCCTAAATATCTGATTGGTAATTTGGGTTTAGATTGTAATCAGTCAAACCATTATTATCGAATGCTTGAGTCTGTTGGCAAATTGTCACTATTAGTAGGTGGATGGCAGCCACCTACTAATACTAATGTGCAGGATGCTAACAGTAATCAACCGGATTTTAGAGGACTGCTGAGACTAGTAGCCATTTCACCAGTGGCTACTGTTACAAACCAACACATCATAAAGGGGCATTTTAGCATGTTTGATATCAAATATGCAAGTTTTAACGATCTCGATAAGTCGTTGCACTTTGGGGAGACTGAGGTACACAAAGCTTTGGGAAGTCACTCCAAAACTTATAAAGCCGCTGATCTTGTTGTTAGTGTTTCTACTACTGAATTAGCAACCCCTGGAGAAGAACTATCTCCCATTGAGGTCAGGGTCAAAAACATTGGTGATAGCCTTGCCCAAGGTACTGAAAGTGGAGGGGCATATGGCTACTTTGTAGACCTTATCCTCTCCAGCGATACAGAAGTGCCAAAAGGCTTTGCTACTTTTTCCCCAAACTTCAGTGAAGACGTTCTGCTACTAGGAGGACGGCTCAGTAACACTCCAGATCTAAAGCCTGGAGAAGAGTTTGTTTTTACGACTAGTGGAGGGATCCCTAATGATACCCCCGTTGGTGATTACTTTATTGCTGCTCAAATTGATCCAGGGCAAAAAGTTGTCGAATCCAATGAGAGAAATAACACTGCTTTTGAGCCTATCAAAATTAGACTCGCTCCTGTAATAGACTTAGCAACAGATTTGGGTTTAGTGGATGATCCTATCGATGTTGGCAATGGGATATTTTTCTTAGGAGAGGGCATCCACCCGGATGATTTGGATATTGACAAGCCAAACAACGTCGATGCTGCTAATACAACAAATACCGATCAACTTTGGGATGGTGGTAGCCTGGGACTGAATCTTGATGGTTCTGGCTTGACGGTTGGTATTTGGGAGGCAACGGAACAAAACAGTAATAGTTGGAGAATCCGGAATACCCACCAGGAACTGAATGGGCGCGTGACAATTGTTGATAGGGGCACAGGTTTCAGTAACCATGCTACCCATGTTGCAGGAACCATTGGAGCAACTGGCATCAACAATCAAGCTCGTGGCATGGCAAATCAGATTGACCTACGTAGCTATAGCAGTAATAACGACACCACAGAAATGGCTAGGGATGCTTCTATAATTGTCGCATCAAATCATTCCTATAATCGAATTGCTGGTTGGGAGATAGCAACTCGAACAACAGTAAATGCTGGTGTTGTCAATAACACAAACACTTGGCTTGAAGATTATAGTGTCAGCTCAACTGAAGATATTAATTTTGGCAAATATGGCACCGATGCTCAAGCTTTAGATCAAGTTATTTTCAATAATCCCAATCTCTTGAGCGTCTGGGCTGCTGGAAATGATCGCAATGATGCATTACCTGATACGCAGACTAATTATGTAACATTCTTTGGCTCAAATCCCAACATCATGAGCTTTAACTGGACTTTACCAGGTTGGTATCTGGTATCTACAAACATCGTGCCGCCTCCTAGAAATGATGGCAATGGAGGCACAGGCTATGACTCCCTTCCTGTTGCTGCTGTTGCTAAGAACACCCTTGTAGTTGGCGCGGTTAATGACATTACCACTGACAGTAGCGATGTGACCATAACAGGCTTCTCTTCGTGGGGACCAACAGATGATGGGCGCATTAAACCGGATGTTGTAGCTAATGGTGATTCTCTCCGGTCCTCAGGAGCCGCCGGGGATGCACATTACTATAACAGTTCCGGTACATCGATGGCAGCACCTAATGTGACAGGTACAGCAGTACTCCTAATTGAGCATTACAACAACCTTTTTAACGCTATGCCTCGGAGTGCTACAACCAAGGGGTTATTAATTCATACCGCAACTGATGCTGGTAATGTTGGACCCGACTATACATTTGGTTGGGGTCTAGTGAATGCAGCGGAAGCTGCCAATTTCCTGACCAACATTGATGAAAATAATCCTACAGTTCAGTTTAGGGAAACTGACTATGTGGGCACTAAGCAAACAATCGATGTTGTCTCTGATGGAACTGAACCATTGAAAGCAACCATTGTGTGGACTGATCCAGCACCTGATACTGTTCCGGGGGCTGGGTTAGATGTGAACACACCTGTGCTTGTAAATGACCTCGATCTATGGATTACAGGACCCAACGGAACTAATCTGCCCTGGACTCTAAATCCCGCTAACCCAGGAATTTCAGCAGTTCGCACAGTAGCTAATCATCTCGATAATGTGGAACAGGTACTTATTGATACGCCTGTTGCTGGAGGGTACAAAATTCATATCGGTCACACAGGCAATTCCTTCAATCAAAAGTATTCACTATTTGTTAGTGGTTTAGCATCAAGCCCAACTATTGTCGCAACCCCCAACGACGATAATCTGACTCTCACCCCAAACAACGACACCATCAATCTATTGACCGGTCAAGATATTGCCAAAGGTCTAGCAGGTGATGATTTTATTGACGGTGACGGCGGTGACGATAAGTTATTTGGAGACGAGGGTAATGACACCCTCTTAGGCGGTCAAGGTCAAGATAAACTGTACGGTGGTAGCGGTGATGACAGCCTTGAGGGCGGTGATGGTGACGATAAGTTATTTGGACAGGCTGGCAATGACACCCTCTTAGGGGGCCAAGGTCAAGATAAACTCTTCGGCGGTAGCGGTGAAGACCTCCTCAATGGTGGTCAAGGAGATAACATCCTGACTGGTGGCGCTGGAGAAGATACCTTTGTCTTGTCCACAGCAGGCAAGAACACCATTGCTGACTTTGAAGATGGTGTAGATTTGTTGAAATTAGATGGAGATCTAACCTTTGAGTCACTTTCTATCTTTGAACAAAATGGTGACACTTGGATCACAACTGAAAATAATCAACTGTTGGCTACATTGAATTTTGTGGAGGCCAATCTGATTACGGCTGACGATTTTATTTATTAATCTAGCGTAAGCTATCAGCTATCAGCTATCAGCTATCAGTTATCAGCTATCAGCTCATGCGTGGCACAGGCTAGAAGCCTGTGCCACGCTACTTGATGTGCTTATGGGTATAGGATAAGCTACACCAAACAGCTTTTGAATAAGCGACTGCATCAAGACAACAGGTAAGCAAAAGTTTAATCTGAGTTACGAAATGCTGTTCGCGCAGCGTGAGCTAAAGGCTCACGCTGCGCGAACAGCAGACCGCTGAATGCTAAGATATCAACCATGATCACAGGACTTACGCGGTTAAGTGTATTTCGCCCCCCTAGCCCCCCAATTCTGGGGGGTAATGATGTCAAAGTCCCCCAGAATTGGGGGATTTAGGGGGCAAATGCCTAAGTTCTGGATCAAAAAAACTGCAAATACGCTCTTTCCCAGAATAAACATTAAACCGTTTTCCCCGCAGAAATCCCACAAGGGTAATCCCAAACTCTCTGGCTAGGGTTACCGCTAGACTGCTGGGAGCAGATACAGCGCAAACAATTGGAACCCTAGCCATGAGACATTTCTGTAAAATCTCAAAACTAGAGCGCCCACTTACCATCACAATGCGATCGCTTAAGGGCAGTTGATTAGTTAATAAGGCTGAACCCACCAATTTATCTACAGCATTGTGACGTCCGACATCTTCTTGTAAAGAGAGTAACTCTCCTTGGGAATTAAACAACCCAGCAGCATGGATTCCCCCTGTTGTGGAAAACACTGATTGAGCTGAACGCAGCTGTTCCGAGAGGCTGTAAATCACCTCAGTGCTGACTTCCATAGCATCAGACATCACTGGACACCCTCGCAACCGTAGTGCCTCAAGACTAGCTTTTCCACAAATTCCACAGGCGCTGGTGGTAAAAAAGTGGCGTTCCAGGGGCTGCAAATCTGGAGTCAGTTCCTGCCTCAGGGTCACATTCACAATGTTATAGCGCTGCTCACCATCTCGATTAGAATCCACACAGTAGCTAATCCGTTGAATATCATCCCGATCCTTTACAATTCCTTCACTGTAGAGGAACCCTGCTGCTAGTTCAAAATCTGCCCCTGGGGTGCGCATCGTCACCGCAACGGTTTTCTGGGCAGAGGTCAGGCGAATTTCCAAGGGTTCCTCTGTTGCCAGTTGATCTAAACGCGATCGCACTTGGCTGTTTTCCACTACCCAGACTTGGGATTTAGTTTTGCTACGGTGCTGATTCATAGTTTATACTCAGAGCTTGCACCAAGTTTAAAATTGATCTGTAAAAGCAGGGAACAGGGAATAGGGAATAGGGAACAGGGAGTAGGGAGTAGGGAGTATAACTGGATTACTATTCCTTAAAATTAAAAATATACCTCACCGATTTGAGAAATACTATAGATTTATATAACTTTTTATGGCATTCCTAAACTAAGCGATCGCTCTGCTATCAACACACACAAAAATTTCTAGCAACCAACCCTTTAACCCTCAGTTTTATTGACACCAATAAACCGTTATCTTCCCTCCAACATTTCATCCTCAGCATTAACTTAAATTAAGTAATTTATTAGATAGTAATCCGTAGATTAATTGTGATAATTTTTGTTCCCTGTTCCCTGTTCCCTGTTCCCTATTCCCTATTCCCTATTCCCTATTCCCTATTCCCTGCTCCCTGCTCCCTGCTCCCTAAAATCCAGAAATTGTTTACCTCATAGCTATGATAATTGCTATAAGTTTATGGTAACGTAATCAAGTCCCCAGATTTTAACGTTACTCCAAACTCATGCTGCGTCAACCCAAAAAAAGCTGGACTCCTTCCCACTGGGCAAAGTGGAAACCATTCGGTATTGGTGAACAATACCCGAACAATTATTGGGAAGTCTTCAGAGCAGCTTGGGAAAACCGAGACGAGTTATCCTATGCTTGGGATATCCTAAATCAGGGAGTGTGCGACGGTTGCGCCCTTGGAACTACTGGTATGAAAGACTGGACTGTTGATGGGATCCATGTCTGTAATGTCCGGCTGCGGTTGTTGCGGATGAATACCATGCCAGCATTTGATCCCCAAATCTTAGCAGATGTCTCCCAGCTTCAGAGGAAAAAAAGTATCCAACTGCGGGATTTGGGACGGCTTCCTTACCCCATGATGCGGCAACGAGGGCAGAAAGGATTCCGTCGAATTAGCTGGGATAAAGCACTTGAATTAATCAGCGATTCCCTACGGAATAGTTTCCCTTCACCCATCGATACCACCACTAACCGATTCAGCGTTTATCTAACCAGTAGAGGTACAGTAAATGAAACCTACTACGCTGCCCAAAAAGCAGTGCGGGCAATCGGGACTAATAATATAGATAATGCTGCTCGCATCTGCCATTCTCCCAGTACCGCTGGACTTAAAGGCGGATTAGGGGTAGCAGCTACTACCTGTTCTTACAAAGATTGGATTGGCACAGATTTATTAGTATTCATTGGCTCTAACGTTGCCAACAATCAGCCAGTTACAGTTAAGTATCTCCACTGGGCTAAGAAGGCTGGTACCAAAATCGTGGTAATTAACACTTACCAAGAACCAGGTATGGAACGCTATTGGGTGCCTTCGATACCAGAAAGTGCCTTATTTGGTACTAAATTTGCCGAAGACTTCTTTTTAATCAACATGGGTGGGGATATGGCATTCCTCAATGGCACCCTTAAAGAAATGATTGCTAACCATTGGGTAGACTTATCCTTTATAAGAAACTATACCGCTAATTTTGAGCAATTAAAAGCAACCCTAGCTAACCAATCCTGGGAAGAACTAGAACAGCTTTCCGGTACTTCCCGTGAACATATGTACGCCTTTGCCAAGATGCTAGCTCAAGCTGATAAAGCTGTGTTTGTCTGGAGCATGGGTATTACCCAGCATCAGTGTGGGGAAGATAATGTGCGAGCCATCATTAACCTAGCCTTAGCCAAAGGGTTTGTTGGTCGAGAAGGCTGTGGGTTAATGCCGATTCGGGGTCACTCTGGGGTGCAAGGAGGAGCAGAAATGGGATGCTATGCCACGGTTTTTCCTGGTGGTAAGCCCATTACTCCAGAAAATGCTGCCAAGCTCAGCCAACAATGGCAGTTTGAGGTTCCCACCACCAAAGGATTAACAGCAGCGGAAATGATTGATGCTGCCCATTCAGGGGAGTTGGATACACTGTTTTCCGTCGGAGGCAATTTCCTGGAGGTGTTGCCAGAACCAGATTATATCAAAGAGGCACTACAGCGAATCCCTCTGAGAGTCCATATGGATATTGTCCTCTCCAGTCAAATGTTAGTAGAACCTGGAGAAACCGTACTCTTGTTACCCGCCACGACTCGCTACGAAATTCCAGGGGGAGTAACTGAAACCAGTACCGAGAGAAGGGTAATTTTCAGTCCAGAAATTCCTGGCCCTCGGATTGGGGAAGCCCGTCCGGAGTGGGAAGTGTTTATGGAACTAGCACGGCGAGTGCGTCCGGATTTGGCAGATAAATTACAGTTTGATAGCACAGCCGCGATTCGGGCAGAAATTGCCCAGGTTATCCCCCAGTATGCTGGTATCCAACATCTTAAGGAAGCAGGTGATCAGTTCCAGTATGGGGGTGCCCATCTTTGCTTTGGCTGGAATTTCCCCACACCGGATGGGTTAGCCCATTTTTCCCCCTTATCTCCACCGAAGCTAGAACTGCCAGAAGGTCATTTCTTGGTAGCCACCAGGCGAGGTAAACAATTTAACAGCATGGTGCAAGAACAGAAAGATGCCATTACTGGGGCAAGGCGAGAAGCGGTGCTGATTAGTCAGGTGGATGCTAAAAAACTGGGATTAAACCATGGCGATGCCGTAATTCTGAGGAATCAACAGGGTCAATTCCAAGGACACATCCATATCGCACCGATTACACCAGGAAATTTACAGGTACATTGGCCCGAGGGAAATGTGCTATTGGATAAAAGCAAGCGATCGCCTGAAGTGGATATTCCAGACTACAATGCTTTGGTTCAACTGGAGAAGATTTAAGGAGATAGTATCGAGGTAAGCATACAGCCGTCAGCTGTCAGCCGTGAGCTTTTAGCTCACGCTACGCGAACAGCTGAATGCTTAGTAATTAGTAATTGGTAAGTTACAAGTTACCAAGTTGCAAGTTATCAAGTTACAAGTTATCAAGTTACAAGTTTCACGTTACAAGTTTCACGTTATCAAGTTTCACTTGATCAAGTTTCACGTTACAAGTTTGAATAGGGATCCGTGTAGGAATTGTAATAATTGTTGTTCCCTACTCCCTACTCCCTACTCCCTACTCCCTACTCCCTACTCCCTACTCCCTACTCCCTACTCCCTGTTCCCTTTGCTATATAAGTAGTCAACCGGAAATGATATTAGTCAGCAACATATCGCCATCCTTGAGGTTCATATTCCCGTTGAATTCGCACCATCCAGCTACCTTGGGGAAGCTCAATTGGCTGATGCTCTTCGTGAGTTAAGGTTGCTGTTTCTGAGAGAACTTGTAGATAAAGGTGTCCATGTTTTTCGTATAACTGAGCAACACCATCACTGATGCGATGGGAATGTCCAGTTACCTCTCCTTCTGCTAGGGTTAGGTGAGGTAACTGTTGTCCATTGATTTGCTCTACAGGAAGTAAAATAACGTCCCCTTGTCGAATAGGTTGCATAGGTTATTTTTTGATTAGTTGTGAGTTTGATTAGTTGTTAGTTTGATTAATTGTTATCTAGTTATCGATTAGTTGGGAAAGGTCATATATCATGTCGGGATAATTACCCTTAATAAAAATCTCCCCCATCTCCCCATATTCCCCTCCTGGGAGGGGGTTAGGGGTGGGTCCCCATCTCCCTATCTCCCTATCTCCCCACACTTCCCACACTTCCCAACCTCCCTCTAATTATGGGTATTCAACCTGACTTGATAATAAGGGTTCTTCTTCCCTTTACTATAGCATTTCTCCTAGTAATGATGTACAGTCAATTGGCTTATGCCTACTCCCTATTGCCTACTCCCTATTGCCTAAAACCTAGGACAAAGTACTTGATAAGTATGAAAAATTATAGGTTTTATAAACGAGTTGTGAAAATTCCGAAACCCAAAATCCTTGTGAGTACGGGTATCCTGCCCCCGTGAAATTTCACAACCTATTTAGAATTGCTATAGACAATCAAAACTCAAAAGTTGTCAATTAACAATAAACAATTAACGTAAGCATTCAGCGGTCAGCGGTCAGCGGTCAGCCGTTGGCCGTTGGCCACGCTATGGGCATAAACTTTTCCCGTAGCGTGGCCACAAGCCTTTAGCTGATAGGTAAGCATTCAGCGGTCAGCCGTCAGCCGACCGCCGACCGCCGTCAGCCGTCAGCCGTCAGCCTTCAGCCTATGCGCTACTTGAGGTGCTACTTGAGGTGCCGACCGCCGTCAGCTGTTGACTGAAAGCTAATAACTGATAGCTGATAGCTGATAACTGATAGCTGATAGCTGATAACTGATAGCTGATAGCTGATAACTGATAGCTGATAACTGATAGCTGATAACTGATAGCTGATAACTTACGCTGATAGCACCTCAAGTAGCACCTCAAGTAGCGCATTAGCTGATAGCTGAATGCTTACCAATTAACGATTAACAAACCGCTATATAATTAATTTTTGTAAATTGTTTTAATTAAACTTGATATAAGTTAATAAGTTGTTACAATTTTAGGTATTTATAGTCTATAATAGAACTAATATGACCAAAAAATTGGGTTTCAAGCCCCGTCCTTCTAGGACGGCTTTTATCTGATTAGTTATAATCAAAGAGTGGCCTAACACAGACAGGATTCGTCGGTACTGTCATAAACCCCACGACGTAAAGCGATGTTAGCACGTGAGGCGCGAAAAACCTCATTAAAAACGTATGGATCCTAACAGATACCGAAAACCAGTAAAGCAAACCTTAAAAACTAAAAAGTACCGTGGGGCACACGGAAACTGAGGAAGCTCAACGCTTAGGGAGATAAGCCCACTGGGGTTAGTTAAGTTAGGCTAGGTATTTTGTTTTTAAACGGATACTCGGCTTAAGTATTGCCTTTGGCGGATAACTAGCTTTAAGGCATGTCGAAGAACTAAGAATCCCCGCTCATAAGCGGGCGGGGAGTGTCAAACGCCAGCAATTGAAATCGAACCTGCCAACAAAAATTTGCCCTGTTTGTCAACGTTCCTTTACATGGCGCAAAAAATGGCAAGATTGTTGGGAGGAAGTCAAATATTGCTCAGAGCGCTGTCGCAGACGGAAATCTGGCGTGAAGCAGGGATGAGGTATAAACGATAACCAGGGCTAGTTCCAAAGGTTTCGTCAGTGAACTTTTTGTGTTTTGTATATTTTCATACTTGACACATCAGAGTCTCATAATTCACACTATGTGTTCTAATCCTTAATATTTTCTTCATTCTTGTGTATGTTTGTGAAGACGGTGTGTCCCAAAGTCATTATCCACGGTGGTGCTGGTAGTTCTATAAAAGGCAAAGGAGGGGCTGATGCGATTCGCAAGTCCCTCCACTCAATTATTGAGGAGATTTATGCCTTGTTAGTGAACGGTAGTAGTGCGACTGATGCTGTTGTCCGAGGCTGCCAACTCTTAGAAGATGACCCGCGCTTTAATGCTGGAACCGGTTCGGTGTTGCAATCAGATGGGCAAATCCGGATGAGTGCGTCCCTGATGGAAGGTCAATCTCAGCGCTTCAGCGGTGTGATTAATGTGTCGCGAGTGCAGCATCCGATTCAGCTGGCAGAAGCGTTGCAAGGCTCCGATGACCGCGTGCTGTCGGACTATGGAGCTGCAGAATTGTTACGAGACCTGCAACTCCCGGTTTACAATCCTATGACGAAGCTGCGGTTACAAGAGTGGCTTCAAGAAAGGCAGGCCAATTTTAGCCATAAGATGGCGGGAGTGATTGCTGAGGACGAATTGGTGACCAGCTCTGAAGCTCGAAGGGGAACCATTGGTGTGGTTGTACTAGATAGCCGGGGTCATCTGGCAGCAGGGACCTCTACTGGTGGTAAGGGTTTTGAACGGATTGGTCGCGTCAGTGACTCGGCGATGCCAGCAGGAAATTACGCTACTTCTGATGCAGCAGTGAGCTGCACCGGTATCGGAGAAGACATTATGGAAGAGTGTCTAGCAGCACGGATTGTGGTGCGAGTCACTGATGGTTCATCCCTGGTGAATGCCATGGAGCGTTCATTTAAGGAAGCTCGGAAGAATCAGCGAGATTTTGCCGCTATCGCTCTAGATGCTAATGGTGCGATCGCATGGGGCAAAACTAGCGAAGTTCTGCTAGCGGCTTATCATACTGGCGAAAAGATTGTGGATACGTTGAATATGACTAAGGATGTGGAATTTTTGTCGATTTAAGTCGATTTAAATGTATCTGAACAATTACGCATACAGGATGCTGAAATCTTGATAGTCATTAGTAATGGCTTTTCGGTACCTGTTAGACTAAGCTGTTAACTTTAGTGGCCTCAAACTGCTATTGTGTATAGCTTTGATATTTTGATAATTGATTTTTTATACTAAATAGTATCTCAATGGCTAAAAGCGTTGCCTAGCAATACTTTGAGCCATTTTTTCTGAGAATTAGCCTTGTGGTCAACCCCTCAGCTCCTACTCCCTACTCCCTACTCCCTACTCCCTACTCCCTACTCCCTACTCCCTTGTGGGATTTCCAAATTCCATAGAGCATCAATCCCACTACCCACATAGTCTGAGGATTGGTGCAGCTCAATCCATTGTGCAAGAGCACTGGACACATAACTAGATGGTTTACCTAACTCAGCCAAGGTCTCAGCAGCTGAGGCCCGTACACCAGACTCTTCATCTTTGAGGCACCCCAACAAGGCAGTGATCACAACTTGAGAAGAATTACCCAACTGGCTTAAGGCATTAATAGTGGCACAACGTACATCAGAATCTTGATCCTCTAGCTGGGGTAGTAGGGCACTGACAACTGTTTCAGAAAGGTTCCCTAACTGACCATTACCAAAAATTATGTATGGGTTTAAAGCCCCGTCCTTCTAGGACGGCTTTTCTGAGATATGTCCTGATAGTTTTCGCTAAATGTGGTACTCTAAAAGAGTAACGGAAAGGGTCGATATCCGATGATCATATTAGAGTTTAAAGCTAAAGGCAAAAAGTCCCAGTATCAAGCCATTGATGAAGCTATCCGGACAGTTAGATTTATCCGAAACTCTTGCATTCGTCTATGGATGGATAATAAAGGGACGGGAAAATACGACCTTAGCAAATATTGCAAAATATTAGCTAAACAGTTCCCATTTGCTAATGAATTAAACTCTACCGCTCGACAAGCTGCTGCTGAAAGAGCATGGTCATCGATTGGCCGTTTCTATGACAACTGCAAGAAGAAGGTACCTGGTAAAAAGGGTTTTCCTAAATTCCAAAAACGTGGCAGGTCAGTCGAATACAAACAATCAGGCTGGAAATTATCCCCTGATAAAAAGTCAATCACCTTCACTGACAAGAAAGGAATTGGGAAACTCAAGCTCAAAGGTACATGGGACTTGTGGCGCGAGACCGCGAAGCAAATCAAGAGGGTTAGGATAGTCCGTCGAGCCGATGGATACTATGTCCAGTTCTGTGTTTCAGTTGACATAGCGGAAGAACTGGAGCCAACTGGGAGCGCTATTGGATTAGACGTCGGACTAAAGGACTTCTATACTGATTCCGTTGGGAACGCTGAACCTAACCCCCGGTTTTATCGGACTGGAGAAAAGCGTCTAAAATTTTATCAACGTCGGGTTTCCCGAAAAAAGAAAGGCTCTGCTAACCGTAAGAAAGCTATTAATAAACTAGGTAGAACACACCTCAAAATAAGTAGGCAGCGTGAGGAACATGCCAAGAGACTGGCACGTTGCGTAATCCGGTCTAACGATCTGGTCGCTTATGTTCGCGCAGCGTGCCGTAAGGCAAGATTTGAGGGTCAAAAATCTGGTCAAAAACCATTGTCTTGCCAAGTCAATTAATGATGCAGGTTGGTATCAGTTTCGGAAATGGATGGAACAGTTTGGTATTAAGTTCGGGAAGGTAACTGTTGCAGTTAATCCTGCTTATACTAGCCAAAATTGTTCTAGGTGCGGTGAAGTAGTGAAAAAGTCTTTATCGACTAGAACCCATGTATGTAAGTGTGGTTGCAGGCTTGATAGAGATTATAATGCTGCAATCAACATCCTAAAAAGAGCCTTAAGTACTGTGGGGCACACAGGAACTTGGATCCTAGATCCGAACGCTTTGGGAGATTTGGCCTCTACTCTTCCTGGCTCTGGCCTGGTTGAGCAAGTCGAGTCTGTGAACAAAGAATCCCCGCGTCTTTAGACCGGGGAGTGTCAACTAACTGACCTAAAGCAGTAGCAGCGGCACAACGGAGATCAGAATCTTGATCTTTGAGGGATGTGACTAAAGCACTGACTACAGCTTGAGTAGGCTGGTCTAATTTACCCAACACTGAAGCACTCAAGCAACGAACACGAGAATTTTGATCGTTTAGCCTGGTCAATAACGCACTCACAACGGTTTTACCACGCTGCTTCAATTTGCCCAATGCCCAGATACTGGAGTAACGAACACGAGAATTTTTATCGTTTAACCGCATCAACAAGCTATTCACGACTAGCTCAGAAACCTGACCCAATTCACCTAATGCTAAAGCTGCTTCAGAACGAACGGTAGCATCGTCATCTTTTAGCCAGCTCAGCAATGTATTTACTAAGCTTTCTGAAGTATTGTCTAATCTAGCAATAGTACTTAGTGATGAGTTCTGAGTATTTTTTGGAAGACTAGTGTTATCTAGAGTAGTGAGATAATAGTCAGGAGAGTCTAATTTATTTAATCTATCACTAGTTAATCTATCACTAGTTAATATGTCACTGACCTGGTGACGCACGGTATCATTATTATCCTGTAGCCCTGCCAAAAAGGTTTTGAGGACTGTCGGGTTTTGCCATAATTGGTTTTGCCCTAACTGGTTTTGCTCTAACTTGACTTGGGTTTCCTGGGATTGTGTATCTTTCTGAGAGTTTGCTCTATCTTTCAATAGTTGTACAAGGTCAAGTTTAATCTCAGTCTGATTCAAGTCAGAAAGGGTTTGAAAGACTTGCTGATGAATTTGGTAACCAACTCGCCGTGAATCACTGGCTGCTAGGGTAACTAATGCTGCTAAAATTTCTTGCAGTAGGGAATTATCTGCTATTTTCAAGGGTTGAGTATTTTCGGTAAGGCTTGTGGCAGCAAATAATAAATCTCGATGTAACCAAGACTCATACTGACTGTCGTGATTTAAAATTTCCTGAATTGCTTTAGCGGCTTTTTTGGGTTTAAGCTGAGCAATTAGTAGCAGCAATACGTCTTGCCAGTAAGAGTCATGGAGATAGTCTTGGATATGATTGAGGATAATCTCAAAATTTTCTTCATTATCGGCTTGATAGTTAATTTCTTGAGCACACAGATAGTCTTGAAAGATTTTATGGATAAAGGCGTAACCATCCAATCCTTGTTGTGTTAAAATGCCAGTGCGATGCTCCTTTGGAGCCGCTACGCTATCCCTAATCAAATTAACCAACCGTTTTGCCTCTGCCTTGGCCTCGTATAACTGAATCTGTTTCAGGTTTTTAATTTCTCTACCAAACCAAGCCATCAGTTCATCTCGATTAATTACTATCCTACCTTCTTTCTCCGTTTTACTCTCCTGGATATTCATCCAATACCCGAGACGTTCCATCAATCGTCTACAATCATTCAATCCCAGATATTTCAGCTTCTGATTATTACTAATATCTGGACTAATATCTGGTTTATTATCCCAGGAGGTTAATAACAGGTCTACTGCCTGGTCATAAAGCTGATAGCGCTCCAAAGGCAATCGGAAATGATAGCGGTGAATTAGGGTAATAATTGTCAACAATAGGGGGTTTCGTGCCAGGCGTCTAATCTGCTGATGCTCATATAGCACTTTGCTCAGGCTTTCTTTAAGTCGTTGTGCTTCTGCTTTGTCTTGAATCTGACTATAGTACCAGCGCTGAATAAATTCCTCTATTTGACTGTCATCAAAGGACTGAATTTGATAGGGATAAAATTCTTCGTTCCTGTAAAACTCCCAGAGAAAATTTGAGTTATGGTAACTGGAATTTTCGCAGGTTATAATTACCCAATTGTTAGGAAATTGCTGGATAAAATCATTAATTTTACCTACGACTTGCTCACCTTTGGCTGGTTCTGTGACTTGATCAAGCCCATCGAGCAAAATCAATGTTCGTCCATCCTCCAGCCAATGTTCAAAGAAACCTTTAGGCAGGGATTTCACCAATAGGGTTTTTTCAGCAAACTGCCGTGCATAGTCTAGAATACTGATATCTGAATACTCGACCCAATCCCGAATATCAATTAAAATCGGCAGCCAGTCAAGATCTGGCGCTAACCCCATTGCTTCTGGTTGCTTCTGGGCTAACATGACAGCAACATAATTCATTAAGGTGGTTTTACCTGAACCAGGCGCACCCAGTAACATGACGTTTCGGGATTTAGCAGAGGTAACCTGCCAGGTTTTTACGGCTGATAAATATTGGGCAAGAGTTTTTTTAACCGTTTGCATGGGCAATGGTTGCCATTGCTTACCGGGTAATGCTACCTGAGGGTGAAAAACCCGCGACTCTACCGGTCGCTGACTACTGGGAGGATGTAACACTTCCACCTCAGGCATGACAAAAATTTGGTCAAGCTTAAGGGAATGGTTTCCATGCTGGGTCGCTACCAACATCCCAGCAAACTTAACATGATCAATCCTGTGGGAAATTTGCTGGAAATAGTTTTCCTTAGTTAGTTGAAATTGTAAATAAGTGCTGGTTTTCTCAGTATAAGTCTTGACAAAGGTTTCCATCCAGGGAAGGATAAAACTATCTTGTGGTTGAGTGGGGGCATAGTTTGAGGCTACCTGCTTAAATTTTTCCACAAGTAAAGAGGTTAACGGTATTTTGTTCTCCTCTTGGAGGGGTTTGTGTAATTCCTCCTGTACTTCCCTATCTTGGAAAAAGTCTTCCAGAAAAAGCGCGATCGCATCAGGAGCAGAGTAATAGAAAAGGCGCTGCTCTGGTGCCAAAGGTTCTTCTCGCATTAGGGCAGCTTTGAGTCCTTGCTCTACTGCTTTGTTAATGTCGGCAGGAGTTAGCCTAGTTTGAATTTTTATCCCTAAAATAGGGGCAACAGATTTAGCAACAACAGAAGCAATTTCCCAGGTCATAGGGCAAGCTCAATTTTCCCTCAACAATTATTATCGCAGTCTTTAGTCATTTGCTTCTCCTTCTTACTTCTGTTACCCCTATTGCCCCTCTTGAAACACCCAATTTAGGTCATTTGCGAACAACCTGATCAACTCACGGCCATCCCTTATCCTTGCTCAGCTGTTGGCATCTTCAGTGGTCTTTAATCGCCAACCGGGTTTAACGACCTGATTTCTACTACGAGCAATCACCAAGCTATCGTTTGGCACATCCTTGGTAACCACAGAACCAGCTGCCACAGTGACATCCTCTCCTAAAGTTAGTGGTGCCACCAGCACACTATTGGAACCAGTCTTAGTGCGATCGCCTATCTCGGTTTTATGCTTTTTAACACCATCGTAATTGGCAGTAATCGTACCTGCGCCAATATTCACTCGTGACCCTAGGGTAGCATCTCCCAAATAAGATAGATGAGAGGCATTAGTGCGATCGCCTATCTGAGTATTTTTCAGTTCCACAAAATTTCCGATACGGCAGGATTCTCCTACTTGGGCATTACCCCGAAGATGAGAATACGGACCAATACGGGTGCCATCTTGAACCACAGAATCACTTACCACTGAATATAGCACGGTCACCTTCTCACCCACCTGGCTATTTTCAATTAGACTCCCTGGGCCAATCCTGCTACCAGCACCAATCACCGTCTTACCCCGCAAATGAGTTTGGGGCTCGATGGTGACATCAGGTTGCAATTGGACAGTCTCATCAATGGTGATACTGTTTGGGTTAATTAATGTCACCCCTGCCTTCATCCAGTCATCCTTAATCCGCTCTTGCAAAATCTGCTCAGCCATGGCCAGCTGTTTACGGTCATTAATCCCGAGAATTTCGTGGGTTACTTCCACATCCACTGCCATTACTGGATTAACCATGGTAACCGCATCCGTTAGGTAATACTCATTTTGGTCATTATCCGCAGACAGTTTTGGTAGGACCAAAGCCAATTGAGACCAGTTGAAGCAATACACACCAGCATTGATGCGGTGATTTTGCTTTTGAGCATCAGTGCAATCCCGGTGTTCCACAATCTGTTGCAGCTGATTGTTACTATCACAGAAAACCCGTCCATAGCCCGTGGGATTCGGCAAATGGGCAGTTAGGAGCGTAGCGCCATTGTTATGGGCTTGATGGGTTTCTAATAGTAGTTTAATGGTATCGGGACGCAACAAGGGAACATCACCATTTAAGACCAGTAAGTCTCCGGTATCGTCTGCCAAGTGGGGCAACAGTTGCTGGACGGCATGACCAGTACCCAATTGCTCTTTCTGTTCAACGAATTCTACATCGGTGTAGGCGCTCAGACTTTCTTTTACCCGTTCACTCTGATAGCCACAAATCACTATCACTCTGGAGGGGTTAATAGAAACACAACTGTTGAGCACACGCTCCACTAGAGTTTGTGAACCCAAACGATGACAGACTTTGGGCAGGTCAGATTTCATGCGAGTTCCGCGTCCTGCCGCTAGAATTGCTACTGCAACCATAGATTAGCTTTTTGCTTCCATCTTTGCATCCCTATCATACTAAGACTTGAGCTGAGTTCAATGTCATAAATTGGCAGTTTTGTTAAAGATGCAGGAGAGAGAATTCAGAATTCAGGATAAGAATGATGAATCTATTGGGAGATTGACATCCTCCCACCGCTAAATTATAAATTCTAGCGGGGGATTCCTAAGACTCACGACTTAGGTTTCTGTTTCTTTCTCCCCTTAGGGGAGTTTTTCGCACCAGCCTTCCGAGACTTACTCTCTTTCGCCGTAGGCGACGCTACGCGAACGGGTCTTACGGTCGCTCCACAGACTGACACGGCAAGCCCTGCCGCCAAAATGTTAATTGATGCGTTGATATCGCGATTAGCCCGAAGGGCTACGCTACGCGAACGTGGTGAGTATTACAGGATGGACAATCCCATTCCCGAATCTTTAAGGGCAAGGAAGCAACACGATTTAGACAAACAGAGCATAACTTGCTACTAGGAAACCATCTATCAATGGAAACAGCTTTCCGATTGTACCAATCTGACTTGTACTT
Organism: Moorena sp. SIO3E8; assembly: GCF_010692445.1. Classification (NCBI taxonomy): domain Bacteria; kingdom Bacillati; phylum Cyanobacteriota; class Cyanophyceae; order Coleofasciculales; family Coleofasciculaceae; genus Moorena; species Moorena sp. SIO3E8. The sequence goes on from NZ_JAAHHM010000013.1 coordinate 21,060, forward strand.
AATCTGACGAATTATTTCTGCCCAATTAGCATCACTGATTACTTGAGCTAGTTTGTGATTTTTGACCATGTTTTTCACAGCTAAATCCTCAAACGCAATCAATTGGTTTTCTCTGACCAGTTGAGTAGTTAGCTTGTGAGTAAAATCTCGTCTAGCGTCCTTGATCTTTGCGTGTATCCTGGCAACTTTCAATCTTGCCTTGTAACGATTGTTAGATCCTTTTTGTTTTCGCGATAAAGCTTTTTGATATTTAGCTAATATTTTCTTGAGTTTTTTAAAGTGTTTAGGATTAGGGATTTTATCTCCATTACTAGTTGTCATCAAACTCGAAATTCCTAGGTCAAAGCCAACCTGTTGATCCGTTGAGGGCAAACTTAAATCTCTGTGGTCATTAAACCTAATTGAGATATGCCACCGATCGGATGGATCTAAGCTGATCGTAACGGTACTTGGATTACAGCTTTCAGGTAAATGACGACTCCAACGAATTGCTAAAGGTTCTTTGCATTTGGCAAGATAGATTTGATCATCTTTCCATTTAAATGCTGATTTAGTGAACTCTGCGCTACCACCATTACGCTTCTTTTTGAAGTTGGGATACTTAGCCCGACCTGCAAAGAAATTAGTGAAGGCAGTTTGGAGATGTCTTAATCCTTGTTGAAGGGGCACAGAACTGACGTCGCCCAAAAAGAATAAGTCATCCTGTTTTTTCCATCCTGTCAACATCAAAGAAGTTTCCTTGTAGCTTATACGTTCTTGACGTTCATACCAACCTTTTGTTCTAGCATCTAAAGCCTTGTTGTAAACAAGTCTTACACAGCCTAAAGTCCTCCTCAACAGAGTTTCCTGTTCAGGGGTTGGATAGAAACGGTAACGGTAAGCTTTTTCGACCATATTAACTCTTTGACATATATTTACATTTTAAGATGTTATGTGTAAGATGTCAAGGGGAGGTGCGACCCGTGGCGAATTTAATTCGCCGAACGCGCCCCGCGTCTCCGTAGGAGAAACGCGCCCCGCGTCTCCGTAGGAGAACGGAAAGCGCACCTAGCAATTCATGAGGGGCTGTGTGCGGAACCTGCGTCCGCACTTTATACGCCCCGTCTCCCGTTATACCCGTAGGGTTAGCGGGAGATGAATTGCTCCTAAGGATAAATAGTATTATTCCGGATTAAACTGTTATTAATTCCTAATTAAGTAAAAAATTACCGTATTCTGAACTATAGGAGGGGAGTAGGGAATCGGGAATCGGGAATTGGGACTGCATCGCTTAAACCTGTCTTGCCTTTTGCCTTTTGCCTTTTGCCTTTTGCCTTTTGTCTTAAAAAGTGGTGCGTTACGGGGCTACTGGCTACGAAGTTGAATATGATGGCAAGGCGCGCCCCTAACGCACCCTACTCCCTACTCCCTACTCCCTACTCCCTACTCCCTACTCCCTGTTCCCTATTCCCTATTCCCTATTCCCTTTGCTCTCTCAACCAACGCTTTTTCCAATGGGAGGTTGGTTCAAGTAACGAGTTTTGCTGCTCTAGGCGGCGTCGGTGTAAAATGTCCGAGGCTGAGTCTGATAAATTCGGGTCTCGGTAAGGTACAGCGGCACGAGTTTGCAAATGTTCTTGCTCTCGGATTGATAAGCTAGGTAAATCAGCTTCAGTAAAGCTAGCGACAGTACCGGGTTGCCTATTTCCCACTTCAATGGTAGAGCCAATCGTAAACCCAGCTGTGATCAGGGCAATTCTGACTGCTGCAGCACAAGAGTAGGTGGCTAGTCTACCGGTGTCTGAGCAACATTGGGCTAAGTGTTGAATAAATTCTAGAGTCCATAATTGGGGACAGTTGGGTGGGGAAAAGGGGTCAAGAAAGATAGCATCAGCTTGGAAGTTAGCTTGTTGCACCTGTTGGATAGTCTCTCTGGCATCACCGAGATAGAGTTGAGCTTGGCATTGGTCGGTTTCAAGCAATCCAGTGGTTGCCAGAGCTTCTAATAGTTGGGGGATAGGATTGGGGAAGTGATTGAGCCAACCCTGAGCGATCGCAGCTTGTGGTACGGTAGAGTCTAATTCTATGGCAACTAGTTGAACATGGCAGTGGGGATTGTGTTTCCAAATTTCCGCTAGGGCAGCAGCTGTGTTGTAACCTAGACCATAACAGATATCCAACAACCGTAGCACTGGCTGTTGGGCTTTTTCCGCTAGTTGGCAGGGTTTGACAAACTTCAGCTGGGCCTCTTCTATGGCACCTTGTCGGCTGTGATAGGATTCACCAATTTCTGAACAAAAGAAGGTGAATGAGCCATCAGCAGTCATTTCCGGTGTGAATACCTTTTTATCGGGCATTAGGAAGTAGGGAGTAGGGGTAAGAGGGAACAGGGAACAGGGAACAGGGAACAGGGAACAGAGTTGATGTAGTTGATGTAGGGTGGGCAGTGCATCAAACAGATTCACCAAGCTGGTTATAGGGTTACTCGGCACTGCCCACCATCTGCCCACCATAGAAGGTTATGTGGTTGTTCGCCTTTGGCGTTCCCGTGGGGTAGGTTATTTGCCCAACATGCAACATGTAACCTGCTAACTTTCAACCCTTCTAGGGGAAGAGTTGATGCTGGAATTTATAATAATTAATGGCAAAATCCCCCAAGCTACCAAAACCCTAGTCTATGACACATCCTTTTCAAACACCCCACAGCGGATATCACTGGGACGGTAAGAGCGGTCGCTTTTTTGAAGGTTGGTACTATCGGGTGACCTTACCCAGTTGTGGTCAGACGTTTGCGTTTATGTATTCCATTGAAGACCCCATCGGTGGTCAACCCTATAGTGGTGGTTCAGCCCAAATTCTAGGCCCTGATGATCAGTATCTGTGTCGTACCTTTCCCCATCCGGAACAGTTTTGGGGGTCATCGGAATCCTTAGGTCTAGGACATTGGGGTAAAACGAAATTACAAATTACTCCTCAATACCTTGATCCTGATAAATTTGAGTATCAAATCAAGGAAGGATATCAGGCTACAGCTACCTTGAATCAAGGGTTTATTCGGGACCCAGCCAACGGACGCTATTGTGATTGGCGCTATGAAATTAAACCGATTTATGGCTGGGGAGATCTGGGAAAACCCCAGCAATCAACCGCTGGCTGGCTTTCGTTTTTACAGATATTTGAACCAGGATGGCAAATCTTGATGGCCCACGGTTTAGCCACTGGCTGGATTGATTGGAATGGTAGGCTATATGACTTTACCAATGTCCCGGCCTATGGGGAAAAAAATTGGGGTCGTGCTTTTCCTAAGAAGTGGTTTTGGCTCAATTGCAACAGTTTTACCGATCAACCAGACCTGGCTCTGACTGCTGGTGGTGGTAGACGGGAAGTAGTGGGGTTGGCAGAAGCTGCTGCTTTGATTGGCATTCACTACGAAGGTAAATTTTATGAATTCGTGCCCTGGAATTCAGAAGTAAGCTGGCAGATTGAGCCTTGGGGAAATTGGCAGATGCAAGGGCGCAATGGTGAGTATGAAGTAGAGTTAACTGGTACAACTGACTATCCTGGTACACCTCTACTAGCTCCGACGGAACAGGGATTAAATTTGATTTGCCGAGATACTATGCAAGGTAACCTGAAGTTGGAACTTAAACAACGACGTGGGGATAACGTTGAACCGATTTTGATAGCTGAAAGTAAGTTATGTGGATTAGAAGTTGGTGGTATTCCTTGGCAAAAACCCTGGAATTCTTCTGCTAAATTGCCTTGGGTTTTGTGATATAGCGCTATGGGCCAGGCAAGAGAGAAAAGGCAAAAGGCAAAGGTGCGCTTTCCGGATTAAGAATTAAATTCGCCACGGGTCGCACCTAAAAGTTGATTACCACAGCTTTTCAGCTTTTATCATCGTTGACTTTTATGTTATTAAATAGGAATTATTGAGAATAACTAGACAGCTTGATTAGTCATCAGACTTATATTTGATCTTCATGACATAATTTATTTTCCCTTTGCTTCCGAATGTCACATCGACACCTTGTATACCATCTACATTAATTCCCGCAGCAGCATCACGGCTCATCTCAATTTCCATTTCATCAACGTTTTGCTTGCGTCCCTCCTCAATGATTGACCTAATGATTTCACTATCATTTTGAATAATTTCATTATCATTTTTAAAAATATTACCTGGTGACTTGACTAAATCTACTACATATTTAACAAGTCCCAATGCAGCTTGGTAAGTGGAAAATGGAAGAATAAAAATTTTCCAGTTAAATTCAGCTTCAAGCTTCTTTGTTTCTGTGTTATAAAGTATTTTCATAACATCATTTATTGATTTTTTAACAGCACTTTCGCCAATCTAGGATATTAAAAATTACAATTAGTCCGTTATGATACTTAGTATTACCCCAAATACAGTATCCCAAAAGCACATTTTTTAGGGGAAATTACTTAATGCTTATCAGTTTGCTTATCAGCCTTAGTAATACTATATAGCAATTCTCAATCATTTGTCAAATATGCAAAATATAAAATAGTTGCTGGTATTGGTTTATAGCGATATTTTTTTGCTATTTTACGAATCATTTAGGACTTCTATATCAACCCAAAGAGCGCAGAAAATTCCCTAATCCTACACCAATAAACGTAGCAACAGCATAACCCAGAGTACCGCAGAGAATCGCTGGAGTAACTAGCTTATCCCACTGCCGTGCTGTTGCCATAGCCGCTGCTGTAGTTGGCCCACCCATATTAGCATTCGACGCAATCACCAATTCAGCTAAATCCAAACCCAGCAATCGCCCAACTCCCAGTAACACTAACAAATGGATGGCGAGAATTAATCCAGCAAAGATAAACAGAACTGATCCCACTCGTAGCACTATTTCCACATTAGCGCTGGCTCCAATTACAGCAAAAAATACCTGCATCAGCAGATAGCCAATTTTTTCTGCAGCCGTTATCCTACTTAAATAACTTGGGAATACTGTCGCTAGCATCACAATTAAAACCGTTACCACCAGAATTACCCCTTTGTTGAAGCCCAACCAGCTAGCGAGACCATAACCTACAGCACAAGCAATCATACTAATAGCTAATGCCAAACTGATCTTGAAAACAGATAGTTGTTGTCGAGACTGGGAATCAAAGATACTAAACTGACTAGAATGAGTATTTTCATGGGAGCGCTGGTTAGGAAAAATTCCCCGTAGCCACTTAATGGAAGGTAAAGAAAACAGCACTAAAAAGTACAAGGTCATCACTAAATTATCTGCTGCTACCCCAGCACTGAGTAAATCTCCTGCTCGTAACCCAGTGCTTTCAGCGGTTGCCGCAAAATTAACTGAACCACCAATATAAGTAGCACAAAAAATTGCTGCCAACTTCCAACCTTCTTCTCCTAAAGGAATCAGATAGTAAGCTACTACTGTGCCTAAAATTGTTCCCACTGCACCAATTCCATAGGCAATTAAAGTAGGTCCAGCCTCTCGCACAATCCTAAACAAGTCAGCTTGGAATAGTAGTAAAGGAATAGCTAATGGAACTAAGTAAGACCAGACCACCCCATAGGCGGGAGCATCCGGTGGGATAATCCTAAGATTAGATAGGATAAACGTTACCAAAATGGTGACAACAGCCCCAGATAGTTTAGCTCCCCAAGGAGTCCGTTCTGCCCAGAATCCAATCGTTGCTGCTGACAGCAACACAGCCCAAAGAGCGAAATCTTGATTAGGATTGATTAGAGAGGTTGCCATGATAGCTATGAGAACCGCTATATATAAATAGGTTATGAATAATAGTGCTAATTTATCACAACATTAAACACTCTTTGGAGCTCTTTCCTACTCCCTATTCCCTGCTCCCTGCTCCCTATTCCCTAACTAGTCAATAATTGATATTATTTATTAATAGTTGATGAATCTTATAGTCAATATAGGTCAACAAATAGCAAAATTTTTCTCCCCTGAGGTTTGGTTACTTAAGGGTTTGAGTAACGATTGAGCCCAGCAAGCCTAGGTAGATCAGCTGATCAGGTGACAATAAGGCTGAAAAGTAGACAGGGGTTAAGTGATGGGTGTTCGGTGCTCGGGATTCTACCCTAAAGAAAGTGAGCTCAACCCAGAGCAAGTCGCCCTCAACAATCAGGCTGAAAACCTGATTAAATCGTTTCTAGCAACAGATGATTACTTGTAATTTTACCCTCAGCTTTAAATCATAATCTTTAATTGTATCATAAACAGAGTCCAGTGGTGACCCTCTGAGGTGTATCAGTTTAAATTGTCAAGGTATCTTCATCTTATCTTTATAAAATTTTTATATTATCTTCATAGTTGAGGGTTGAGTTTTATTAAAAATCTTGATAGATTAAAATCGGCGTTAATTGATAAAAACTATTAATAAGGAGGCATTCGAGATTTAGAGCAGTTCAACCAATGCCTACATTTTTTTCTCGTCCGCTATTTGGTAGTAAGCATTCAGGCGTTGGCCAAAAGCCAAAAGCCAAGGCCACGCTACTTGAGGTGCTTTGTGGCACAGCCTTCGACGCTGTGACGATGTAACTCAGATTAAACGAATGCTTACCCATTTTATTCAAAAGCACAATCTATACCACCATCTGTAGCAGATTAGCTCAATGCTTACCCTAACCCAATAATGCTATACCCGATTTATTGAGCTGCTTCACATTCCTGAATTCAATTCAATTTTGGGGCTTTTAACATTGGGTTTTATCAGAGCATATTCGGTTTTAAAATGCAAATTTTTTAAACTAATAATAAGTTCAAAAGAAGGAGTTAAAAATGTTTACTCATAAATCCTTCGTAAGTTTGAGTTTAGCAACTACTAAATACTGACTACTAACTCCTTCTGCCGAAAGCAGATCATTTGATTCTAGGAGGTTTAAACTTATGTCTTGCTATTTAAAGACAGCCGTTATCACCCTAAGTACAGCATTAAGCATCGTTATCCCTACCGTAGCTGAGGCAATTACCTTTGGATTTGATTGGACAGGTCAAATTGCTGGCTTTAGCGTTACCGGTTTATTTAGCTATGACGAAACGCAAAGTTATACCGATGGAATCGTCAGGACCAGTGACTTAGATTCTCTGATTGTCTCATTTTTTGATCCTCAAGGCAATTTTTTGAGAACCTATACCGATAATCATTTCGATGCAGGGGTTAACTTCAATTTTGATACTCAAACAAAGCAAATACTCCAATCGGGGACTTACTTTGACCCAGATGGAATCAACATTGGAGATGGCTCCAGAAGCGATGGTTTAACCTTCTGGTCAAAACCACCGCAAAGTAGTACGCCTCACGTCCATGTAGATGATTGGTTGGATGAGTTTGGTTTTCCTATCGGTTTTAGTAGCCATGAAGATGTTGCGTTTCCGACTCGAACCACCCAGGAACTGATTGAGACGGGCAAGGTTGGTGACACCTATATTGATCGACTAACTGAGTTAGAAACAAAAGGACAATTTGCCAAAGTTTCCACGGTTCCTGAACCAACAACATTGATAGGAGTGTTGGGTCTGGGAGGGTGGCTTTTCACTTCAAGTTTACAGCGTCGGAAACAATAGCAGATTTTCCAGCAATTTTATGTCTAAAGGAAAGATTTTTCCATGACAAAAACCCTTATACCCATATGATGCGATCGCGGTAGTGAGAAATCTACAAATCCAGGCACGGGGTGCTTCCCTCTTAGCTGGAAAAGAGGTGAAATTTTTGGTGTTTTTTTTCTTGTACTAGGAGAATAACAATGACAATCAAGACTTTAACTAAAGTAGCAACAGCGATCGTTGGCGGTAGCTTAAGCTTAGGGGTAGTCGGAATCAACTTCGTTGAAGCAGCAACTGTCAAATATAATTTCACAGTGAATCTGGAAAAGAGCTTTTTCCTGACTGGCTCTTCTGAACTCGATATTGCCCCCAATCCTGATTATTACAACGGTGAGTTTACCTTTGACGATTCAAGTTTGACTAAGGTGGGAGCTGAGAGTTTAGGAGTTGACGATGGTTTGTCAATTACCCTATTTAGTGATCCTCGAATAAATGAAGAGGACGACGAGCGTTTCCCAGACTTCCCAACTGTCAATTTCCTAAACGGAGAATTACTGGGGTTAGATTACGATGTAGTTTATCATCCTTTTACCGCCGTTGGTGAATTCTCTGGAGATTTTTTCCGTTTTTCTAATGGTGATTTCACTGACGGTTTCGATCCTACCTTCTATACTCCAGAAGACGAGCCGCGCCAGCCTATTCTCGGAAGTGGAACTGTCACCTATACACTTGTTCCTGAACCAACAACATTGATGGGAATGTTGGGTCTAGGAGGGTGGCTTTTTGCCTCAACCTTAAAACGTCGGAAACAATCATAGATTGTAAGCTATCAGCTATCAGCCGTCAGCCCGCATAAGCTGTTCGCGTAGCGTGCGCGTAGCGCATAAGCTGACGGCTGATAGCTTACATCACTCAAACTGCCAAATTTTAATAGTATTATCTTGAGAACTACTAGCAATGGTAGCACCATCATGGCTAATAGCAACCGTAGTAACAGCGCCTAAATGATCTGTAAGAGTATAGAGCAATTCACCACTACCAGGATGCCAGATTTTGACAGTCTTATCGGCGCTACCACTGATTAAGGTATTCCCTTGAGGGCTAATGGCAATAGATTTAACAGCATTCCCATGTCCGGTGAGAGTAAGCAACGGTTTTTTTGGTATTTGTAAATACCGATCCCTCTTCAGCAACCAAATCTTAATGGTTTTATCAGCACTGCCACTAATTAAAATTTGACCACTAGGGCTAAAGGTGAGTGACTCTACCGATGCCGAATGTCCAGTAATCGTTGCGGCAAGCTTACCAGTTACTAAATTCCAAAGCTTAATGGTTTTGTCAGCACTACCACTAGCTAGCAGTTGTCCATCTTTACTAATAGCTACTGTATTAACGGTTCCTAAATGGCCAAACAAAGTTGTCTGTAATGATGCCTTCTTCAGCATCCAAAGCTTAATAGTCTGATCCGCACTACCACTAGCTATAAGTTGCCCATTGTGACTAATTGCCAGACACTTTACCCAAGCAGAATGTCCACAAAGGGTATGGATTAAATTTCCCGTATACCCATGCCATAGTTTAATGGTATGATCCCAACTGCTACTAGCGATAATTTCTCCATCTGGACTAAACCCAACCGCCTCAATCACATTTAAATGTCCTGAAAGTTTGGCGACAACTGTTTTAGCTTGCCAGTTAAAAATGGTGATAGTTTTGTCTGTACTACCACTAACTAAAGTTTCTCCCTTCGGGTTAAACGCGATAGAATTAATTCCACTCGACTCTTCGGAAAAAGTCTGTACACATTTCCAAGTAGGAGTCTCAAACTTAGGGGTAACTGTTGTAGATAAAGACGTTACTGGTATAGCAGCGAAATCCTCTGGTAAACCAAGTGCTGCTAGGACTTGAATGGCTGATTGGTAGCGTTGGTCTGGTAAATTTTCTACCATTTTGTTCAGGATGCGAATAAGCTGCTCACTGACAGGTTGCCTGAGGTAATCGACCCAAACCCACTTCCCTTCTAGACTATTAAACATATCAAAGGGGTGAACATTGGTAAGTAGATGAATACAGGTAACCCCTAAACTGTACAAATCGCTGGTTGCGATCGCTTTTCCCATCAACTGTTCCGAAGCCGTGTAAGCCGCAGAGCCAATCATAGTTCCCGTTCGTGCTAGCACAGTTTTTGTAGTCAGCTTAGCAGCACTGAAATCCACCAGAAACAGTTCGCTCCCCCTTCCCCCCCAAGAATAAAACCTCTTCCTGGTTTTTCGTGTTGGTAACTTGGACAAAGAGGACTCAGGAGGAGGCCGACGAATGATATTGTGCGGATTGATATCCCGATGAATTACCTGATGACTATGGATAAAGCGCAGCACTGGCAGCAATTCAATCAGGACTTGCCGAACCTGGTTTTCCCTAAACGTCCCTTCGGTTTCCAGTTCTGTGGCTAAGCTTTCACCCTCGATATACTTGTGAACTAGAGCCGGTTCTCCTGGGATACCTAATTGATGATCCGCCTCAAAATAGGCCAGAAGTTCCGGAATCTGAGGATGTTGTCCCAGCACTTGCAGCCTAGTCGCTTCTTGGCGGAAAGACTCAGCCGCTTTCTGAGCATTGTTGGTATCTTGATTTTGTAAGGATAACTGTTTGATGATACACTTACCATGGCGCTCATCCGCCTCATCCACCCCCAGAAAGGTGCGCCCCATACCACCAATACTAATTAGCCTCAGAGCACGGAAGCGTCCGCCTAATCGTAATCTATGGCCACAATAGGCACAAAACCTGGCCTGATTCGGATTTTGAGGATTTTGGCATTTAGGATTAAGACAGTAGCTCATGATATGGGGTGGTCAAGTCGAAGGGTTGGCAAGTTGACAAGTTAGCCAGTTGACAGATTTGTTGAAAGTATTCCCCAAGTTTTCCCCAAGTTTTCCCCAATGTTAACTGTTGCAAACCAAGCAATAAACGTCAGCAGTCACCCCTCAGCTGTCAGCCGTCAGCAGCTGTCAGCGGTCAGTTGTCAGCCGTCAGTTGTCAGCCGTCAGCTATACAGAAACCTTGGCCAAAAGGCCACGCTACGCGAACAACAAACCAACCTACCCTTAGGTAAGGCCAAAGGCGAACAACCTTCGACAAACCCACCTTCAACCTTCAACCTTCAACCTTCAACCTTGGCCTTTGGCCACGCTACGCGAACAACCTTCCAGATGAGGCACCCCTAACCCAAAGGCTGTTACACACTACCAAAAGTTGGGATTGGACTAGCATTCTGACGATTGAAGCTCGGTAGATCAACCCGGGTGATATTGCGGCTTCTAACCGCTAATCGGTAACTGACACTCTGGAGTTCTGCGTGGAGTTGTCGGTTTTCCCGCTGTAACATGGTCACCTTCTCTTTGACTGGTGCCATCCGTTCCGAAAACTTCTGGTGATAAATTTTTGGTAGCTCTTGTACCACTTGTTCTAACTGACGAGAGCGCTCGGTTAATTCTTCTACTGATTCCCGCAATTGCTTAATTTCCGTGTCACGGGTGGCAATTTGCTGTTGATAAAATTCCACCTGCTGCTCGACATCGTGCAACTGTTCTCGCAAGACCACCATCTGAGCCTTATGGCGCTCAGACACCTCTTGGGGAGGTTTGAAATTAGCATTACCCTTCACCAAGCGGAATAGTTCTTGAGACAGCTGCTGCACTAACTGGTCTCTAAGCTGCAACTCTTCCCGCAAGTGAGATACTTCCGTTTGCAGAGCTGATCTCGATAGGGTTTCAATCTGCCTCACCATGGCTTACCACTCCAAGTAAATATACAATTTTCAATAGTAGATGCGAACCGGGGGTGTCGATCACTGATCACAAAATATACTGTTGCAGCTAATGTACCATCCAAACCCGGCCATTGACCATGCCATAGCACATCTAGCCCAGATCACCTTCAGGTTTAGAGTTTAGAATTCTTCATTCTTCATTCTTCATTCTTCATTCTAAATTCTGATTTATCAGAGTGGGAGAGTTTGAGAGGGAAAAGAATACCCCGTCGAATTAGGTCTTGAATTTACCGTAGCGATGCAGCGCGGTCTTGGGAAGGCAGCGCGGTCTTGGGGGTTCCCCCGGAGACGAAACCTTAGATAGTGGAGCCTTTATAGTTAGCAGGTTATGCAGAAAAGGGTTAAATATTTGTTAATAAGGCTCCACTATCTTACGGTAACTTCAAACCATGAGCGACTGCCGTGGTTTCCCCCACTCGCGCTTTGCATCAAGAGAAGGATAGGGTCGCCTTAATCAAACAGTTTTGACCCTTTTTCGCACAGCCGACCAACCATAAAGGCGACCCTATCTATCGGTTTCGTCTTCGGGGATGAATATTCCGTCTCAAATAGTGTTAATATAAAAAGTAAGGGTCTCAAAAAAACTGGGTATTGACCCTACTCAGCTACCCTGGCCTATGGCCACGCTACGCGAACGGTGCGCGGGAAAGTCACGCCCAGGTCGATAACAGTCGCCCACGGCTGTGCCTGGGAATCCCCATCCCTGCGACGGGTGGGGAGGTTCAATTCACTAAAGCCCGGAAGCGAATAAATCCATAGGAATTGGGTGGGTTTCCGGGGGAATCAGCGTTTGGCACATCCCCAACTTCCACTACTACTACTCCATTCTGATTGAAGGTGACATTACATCCGGCTGGCACTGATGTTCCTGGCTCGTAATACCGACCGCGATCGCTATCGGGAATATTAGTAAGATAGATGTTCGGTTCAGCTGGACCACCTGAGGCTAGGGCACTGGTGCTCTGGAACATGGCAATCCCGACATCACTACTGGGGAAGCCAGCAGTGGCATTAAATGAGTCGGGAATAAAGGTAGTTTCTCCAGGTACTCGGTCACAGATGCGCAGGTTTTTAGCATTGTTGCTGCCATTGGAGAGGAAGTAAACAGTATACTCTAACTCATCCCCTGGCATCACTTGCCCAGAGTTAATTAATCCCCGCAGATAAACATCAGGATTTGGCCAGTTGGGGTCATTGTCATCAGCAGCACGGTCGGAACCAACGTTATTCTCAGAACTGCCACCATCAATGCCATCGATAAAGGGTGAACCTGATTGTGGTAGCTCTATCCACTCGTTGGTATCTTTCGGTTTGATAGCAGTAATCCGCTTGACCAGGATGACATTGGGCAAGATATTGTTATAGACTCCAACACTAGTTTGGCGTACACTAACCGTATCTGTATCCCTGGTTTCGAGGAATTCAGGACAACGGCCATTGGCATCATTACTAAGGGTATGCTCCCAACAAGCACTAGTATTTCCGTCTTCTCCATTGGGGGTGAGACTAATCGATTGACCAGTGCTTGCCCCATCTAAGTCTCGTTGGTAGGTGTCATCCCACAGATTCAATTCAGCTGACGGTGGAGTATTGATGGCGTTATTGGAGCCATAAGCAATGTAGTCTACAATCTTGAGTTCATCGTCATACAGCCAGATATCTTCTCCAGCATTATTGAGTTTGCCTGCGTTTCCTAACCAATCCTGGAATGCAGCATCGGCAGCTTGATGGTCTGATGTATTGTTGCCAATCCAAATCACAGCATATTCTCCTGGTTGGAGAGTGGTGTTGTTGGGGAAGATATAGGCCGGATTAGCAGCATCACCAGTAATGTTGCCAGTATTATCAGTACTGTTAAAAATCAGGTTGCTATCGGCTAGCCTCCAGTTACTGATATCTACAGCATTATCGGAAGAGTTATAGAGTTCGATGAATTCATCATTAGCCTCAGCACTCCTGCCAGTTTGGGCGTAGAGGACTTCGTTGATAACGATATTTCCGGCTTCTGGTGAAGCTTCTTCCGGGACTATGCTGTAGGTATAGGTAGCACACAATCCGACACTTGCCTCGCTAGTAGAGCCAGTGGAAGCGTTATCAGAGTTAATGAAACTAGCTGCAGAAGTAGTATTCACCTCGATACTGACAGTTTCCACTGGTGATGAGGAGCTAATGAAATCAGCTAGGTTAGTGTACTCCTCGGTATGGGTTTCATTGGCAATAATAGTGGGAGTCTGGCCACCGGAAGTGCCGCCAAAGTCAAGATTACCATCATAGACTGGTAGATTGAAGTCGGTGGATTGGCTGTAATTTCTGGTAAAATTCTCGTTAGTATCAGGTAAAGAGACACTGACTTGTCCATCTTGGTTCACGGTTATTGTTTTTGACTGGTCTACCGTATTCTCGTAAATTAACTCTTGTGCAATCAGGGTACTCAGGGTTAGCTCCACCTTCGCCAAGCTACCCATAGCAGAGTCAAATTTTTGTACGTTTAGGGTTTCAGTCCAATTGGTACGCTGGCGTGGTATTACATCGCAAGCCACAATAGTGTTGGTTTTGAGGGTAAGTCCAGCATCAATACTGGTATTGTTATCTCCCGCAGCCAAGGTAAAGGTAGCAGTGCGACCTGTTACTGGATCGGCATCACTGTCTAGGGTATCATCCCCAGCATCTTGGCTAGTGAAGTTATAGGCCACAGCAGGGGAGGTGAATTCAATGATGTAATCCCCTGGGTCAAGGTTGCTGAAACTGTAGTTACCATTGCTGTCGGTAAAGGTGGCATCAACGAAGGTGTTGTCAGATTTGTAGATATTGACTAGGGCGTTGGCAATTCCAGGCTCTCCAGCATCTTGGATACCATCACCATCTAGGTCTTCCCAGACTTTATCCCCTACAGAGGCAGTTGTTGGTGTAGAGTCAGCGATCGCAATTTGATAATCCTCTACTTCACCATCACTAGCGGCACCAGTAGGAGTAAGGCCAGTATCAGAACTATACCGGAAACGGGCATAGGTATTACCAATACTAGCTCCAGCTGGAACAGTGACATTTAATGCGATCGCATTGCCAGAAGGACTAACATCGGTAGCAATTTGCTCACCACTATCATCAAAGTCTCCATCTGCGTTCCAGTCAATCCAAGCATTGAGCACTCCAGACCCTGCCGTAGTAATATCTAAAGTGACATTATCCCCTATCGGTAGACTTTGTCCCTGGAGAGTAGCGCTATTGATTTGAACCCCATCATCGGTATCATCGGTAGCGTTATTATTATTATCCGTGCCATCTCCAAAGCCATCGGTATCAGCTGTTACTCCTGCCCCTAAATAGGTGGTATTGTCAATGGTGTGAGTAGGACCACTATTAGCGGATAAGGTTTGGTAATCTCCATTACCGGTGCTGGCGGTATTATCAGGAGCATCACCGTAGTCAACAGGCAAAGCTGTACCATCTAAAACCAGCCTTGCACTGTTAAAAGTACCCTCATCACCACCAACACTATCGCAAATTTCTAAAGTCCAGGTACCATTAGAGGTTTTGCCATTAAAAACAGCAAGACTATTGGACGGGGCTACAGTCCGGTCATAGAGAGGTGCTGCCGTATCATCATTGTCCCCATCATCTAGGGAATTCCCAGAGTTGCTGTCTAGAAGAACATCAAATCCATCTGCCGAGCCGCCAGTATTGCTGATTACATCAACAGAGGTACTATCCGGATGCTGTAACGTGACTCGAAGATCGCCACGCCAGGTGTGATCCGCATTAAATCCCAGATTAACGTCTTGAACCGTAAAGTTATCAGTAACGTTAAAAGTTCGCACTATTGGTGAACTACAGCTGTTTGATGTTATTGCCGCACTAGTGGTATTGTCATAAGTCACACTTTGTGCTTCTACTGGAGTAGAAGTAGCCACCAGCAAAGCAGACCCTGTCACCAAGATAGGGAAAGTAGCCTGAGCTAGGTTAGTTACCCCGATCAGGTTAAAGCCTAAAGGCTGTGGAGCAAAATTTACCTCAGACGCTTCTGAAAAGTCTGAGGAATGGTGTGGGATTTTTTTAAGATAATTGAATAAAGACTTCATAACTGGCCGCAATGAATTAAAGAGAAAAGCTAATTGGTAACTGACCCAAATAGTCTTGATATCAATCAATTATTTAGTTGAGCAACACCGACTAAATAACTAATCGTGGCTCTATAAAAGTTGCCATATAAAACGTTTATAAAATAATTAGTATAATCCTGATATTACAGGAGTTTGATTTTTTGAAAGAATATTTTTTTATCAATCACCCGCCCTATAATACTTAGTGGGCAATAAGCGCAATTTTATGCATAAAATCAGTTCGGTAGAACCCTAATCATTAATAACGAATAACTCAACACTCAGCACTGAGCACTCAGATAAGCGATTGAGCCGCTTGTCACGCTACGGGAAGGCATCCGAGTTTTCCTCCCAGTTAAACTACTCTCCTCATCTAGGATTGCCTAATTGATGTGGTTATTGCCTAGAGAGAATTACGGAATTTTTTTGATGTTACGGAGGGATTGATATCAGTAAATTCCACATCTACCTGAGTTAGGTATTAGCTCGTAGGTGTTAACTTGTAAGTATTAAGTGTTAGCTGTTGGGTTAATTATTGTAGTGCCTAATAGCTATGTTAGTAATTGTTATTTGTTAATTTTAAGTAATAAGTGAAGTGCCTGATAAAACCAAACACTAACTAGCGTTAGTAGTATAATTACTAGGGAAATCAATAACAGACATCACTTAATCGGTGTCGATCTCCTTGAATCACTATATCCCTTATGGGGAGAGCCTTTAACTAGTAAAGTAGTACAAATGAACGGGACAACTTCAGCCTAGATGCTTATTTCGAACCTTTTTTTCTTGGGCTTACCCTGGCTCTTATAAGGTTTTTTTGAGATTATTAAATTCAGCTCTATGGTAAGATTATTCCTGCAATGTCAAAATTCATAAAAATAAAATAATAATAAAATTATCGTCATATCAAATGAATTCAAGCTATATACTACCAAGGTAAGAAAATCAAATTAATATTTTGATACAACCGATAAATTAATTAAGATTGTATAAGATTTAATGGATTTTGCTTGGAACAGTCAACAAATTGCATTTAAAAGAAAGGTCATTCGATTTGCCCAACAGTCATTGACCTCTGATCTGATCAAACAGGACAAAGAGGAAATATTTAATCGTGATGGGTGGCAAAAGTGCTGCGAGTTTGGTATTCACGGGTGGCCTATCCCTTGTCGTTATGGTGGACAGGAACTGGATATCCTTACCATTGCTTGTGCTTTACAAGGATTAGGATATGGCTGCAAGGATAACGGATTGATATTTGGAATGAATGCCCATATCTGGGCTGGGGAAATGCCTCTCCTGACCTTTGGGAGTGAAGAACAAAAGGAAAAGTATCTCCCCTTACTTTGTCGGGAGGGGTGGATTGCATCCCACGCAGCCAGCGAACCACAAGCAGGGTCTGATATCTATAGTCTCAAAACCACGGCTCAAAAAGATGGAGATAAATACATTCTCAACGGGCATAAACATTATGTGACCAATGGAACCGTTGCAGACCTGTTCATCATTTTTGCTAATGTAGATCCGTCTCTTGGTAAAGAAGGGTTGACAGCTTTCATAATAGAAAAAGATACCCCTGGTCTAGTTGTCCAAAAGACTACGTCTACGATGGGAGTACGTACCGCTCAAGTAGCGGAATTGAAGTTAGAAAATTGTGAAGTATCAGCCAGTCATCGATTAGGTAAGGAAGGGGCGGGCTTAGCCATATTCAACCACAGTATGGAGTGGGAGCGGGGATTTATTCTCGCCTCTGCTGTGGGAACTATGGAACGGTTATTGGAGCAGTCTATTCGTTACGCTAGAACCCACAAGCAGTTTGGTCAAGCAATTGGGAAATTCCAATTAGTTGCCAATAAGTTAGTGGATATGAAATTGCGATTGGAGAGCGCCAAAGCCCACTTGTATAAGGTAGCTTGGATGAAAGAGCATCAGAAAATGGCTCTAATGGAAGCTTCTATCGCTAACCTGTACATTAGTGAAGCTTGGGTTAAGTCAGCTCTCGAAGCTATCGAGGTTCATGGTGCATACGGCTATTTAACCAATACAGAGTTAGAACGAGAGTTGCGGGATGCTATTGGTAGTAAGTTCTACTCCGGTACCTCTGAAATTCAGCGAGTAGTTATAGGCAAATTCTTAGGGTTGTAAAAGAGCACTACTATGTCATATTTACTCCATCATCTACTAATCAGCAGTGCTAGAACCCATAGTAATTGTGTTGCTGTGCAGCAACAAGAGCGCACCATCACCTATCGTCAATTAGATGAGATTAGTAACCAATTGGCAAATACCTTGAAGTATGTAGGGGTAGAAAGGGGAGACCGAATTGGTATTTACCTTGATAAGTCAATTGAAGCTGTAATTGCTATCTTTGGCATACTGAAAGTTGGTGCTACCTATGTACCTTTAGATCCCCATGCACCCATCAAACGGATTGCCTTTATCATTAGCAACTGTCAGATCAGGACACTAATTTCAACTCAGAAAAAGATAAATAGTTTAGGAAACAATTCCCTAGAAGAGTTACAGAGTATCAACAGTGCGATCCTTGTAGATGATGAAGAGCAAGCCACGCAATGGTTGGGGAAAACAATTAAATGGTCAGAGGTTTTGCAAGCTCCTTCTAGTCCACCACCGGAGCCAAATCTGGTGGAAAACGATCTGGGTTATATCCTCTACACCTCTGGCTCCACCGGAACCCCAAAAGGGGTAATGATTAGCCATCGTGCATCTCTGACCTTTGTGAATTGGGCGTATGAGACATTTCAGGTCACTGGGGAAGATCGGGTTTCCAGTCATGCGCCATTTCATTTCGATCTTTCCATCTTTGATCTTTTTACAACAATCAAAGCAGGAGCCACAGTTATTCTACTCTCACCTGCTTTATCGGTCTTTCCTATTAATCTAGCTAAATTCATCGCCGCAGAGAAGATTTCAATCTGGTATTCAGTACCCTCTATTCTTACCAGTTTGGTCTTGTATGGTCGCTTAGAAAAACATAGCTTCCCCGCCCTGAGAACTATTTTGTTTGCAGGAGAAGTTTTCCCCATCAAATATTTGCGTAAGTTGATGGACTATATTCCCCAGGCTGGTTATTACAATCTCTATGGTCCAACTGAGACCAATGTCTGTACCTACTACCAAGTTCCATCACTAGATGTTGAAATCACTGAATCCCTTCCCATTGGGAAAGCCTGTGCTAATACCGAAGTTTTTGTCTTGAGTGAAACTAATGAATTGGTTACGAAAGGTGAGATTGGTGAGCTTTGTGTCCGTGGACCTGGATTGATGACAGGTTACTGGAATTTGCCCGAAAAAAGTGCCAAAGTGCTTTCTCCCTTTACCTTACATCATTGGTTAGGGCATGAAATGATCTACCATACGGGGGACTTGGTTAAACAAGCTCCAGACGGTAATTATATCTTTTTAGGTCGTCGCGATCACATGATTAAAAGTCGCGGCTACCGCATTGAATTAGGTGAAATAGAGAGCGTTTTGTACAGCCATCCTGCTGTGGATGAAGTTGCAGTTATTCCCATCCCCGACAATGAAATTGGTAACCGGATCAAGGCTGTGGTGGTAACCAGTAGTGGAGAGCAATCTGTAGGAGTGAGGGATGTTTCAAGACAGACTTTAAAATCTTTTTGTGCAGAGCGGCTCCCCAAATATATGGTTCCCGATTCGTTCGAGTTCCTTAATACCTTGCCTAAAACTTCAACTGGTAAAATAGACAAAGTTAAATTATGTCAGGAGCAGTAATCACATGATAGAAAACCAGACAATGACAGAAGAAAAGCTCGAACAAATGCTCAAAGAATTCATCACTCAAGAGTTGGCTTATGACCAGCCTGACTTGGTTCTAACTAACGACTTAAAGATCATTGAGCAACGGGTCGTAGACTCAATGGATATCTTTCGGTTGGTTCGTTTTGTGGAAGAAGAAGTGGGGATTTTTTGGGAACCTGAAGAATTCGTTTTACAAAACTTTGAAACAATTGACCATATCAAAGCCTATGTACTCCGTGAATTAGCGTCATCAGTATAAAGGGATAAGTATTGTGACCCCTCCTTTCCATCCTAATTTGGGATGCCCTTACCCTTATCAAGAAATTCAATTATGAACAAAACAGCTTACCTCAACCATGACTCTGACCTTAGAGAAAATTGTCACCAGGAACCTATCGCCATCATTGGGATGGGATGTCGTTTTCCAGGTAAAGCTGATTCCCCAGAGGCTTTTTGGCAACTATTAAGTAATGGTGTCAATGCAGTCAAAGATATTCCCTCTTCTCGTTGGGATCTAGAGAGATATTATGACCCCAATCCTACACCAGGCAAGTTTTATGTGCGTTCTGCGGCTTTCCTTGAACCAGAGGAAATAGAAGAGTTTGATGCCGAATTTTTCCGCATGGCATCCCGGGAAGCAGCTAGCTTAGATCCGCAACAGCGTTTACTTTTAGAAGTAAGCTGGGAAGCTCTTGAACATGCAGGAATTGCACCCACCTCCTTAGCGGGTAGCCAGACAGGTGTATTTGTAGGTATTCACTGGGATGATTACTCAGCAGAACGCTTTTATATGGTGAATCCGAGTGACCTCAATGCTTACCCCACCTTGAGCAATTTGCGGAGTCTATCAGCAGGGCGAATTGCCTATGTGTTAGATTTGCATGGCCCTACACTACAGGTTGATACAGCTTGTTCTTCCGGTTTAGTATCGGTTCATTTGGCTTGTCAATCCTTGCAGAATCGTGAGAGTAATCTGGCTATCGCTGGTGGTGTTAGTCTGCTACTCTCTCCTAAACTAACCGTTGGCTTCTGTCAAATGAATGTCTTAGCCAAAGATGGTCGCTGCAAAACCTTCTCGGACTCAGTAGATGGATTCGTACAGGGAGAGGGTTGTGGGATGATCATTTTGAAACGTCTCAGGGATGCTCTTCGCGATCGCGATCCGATCTTGGCAACCATCAGAAGTTCAGCAATCAATCACGATGGCTACAGTTTAACCCTCACAACCCCTGCGATTGCTGCCCAGGAATCAATGCTACGCCAAGCTGTAGAAAACGCTCACATCGAGCCTCAGCAAGTTCAATACGTTGAAACCCATGGAACTGGAACACCTTTAGGGGATCCTATTGAAGTCAAAGCCTTGGCAAAAGTATTAGGGCAAAATCGTCAAAACCCATTGGTAATTGGGTCGATGAAGACCAATATGGGGCACTTAGGAGCAGCTTCTGGTGTAGCTGGTTTAATCAAAACTGTCCTTTCACTCCAACATAACCATATCCCCCCCAATTTACATTTTGATAAACCCAATCGACGCATTCCTTGGCATAAATTAGCCGTTACCGTACCAACTGAGCTGATGCCTTGGCCAGAAGATGAACCAAAACTGGCAGGGGTAAGTTGTTTTGGTATGAGTGGAACTAATGCCCATGTAATTTTGGAAGCCCCCCCCAAACCGTCGCAAGTTGAGCTTTCTACTGAGCTAATTGAACCTACATACCATTTACTTATACCAATTTTAAAAAGTCGTGTCATACTTAAATGAATACCTAGGGTAAACGCATCTTGTTGGGTAACCGGGGATAGTTCTCAATAAACCCGGCCTGATTGTGCTTGTTGACAAGGCATTGTCTTGAGGTAGAGTAAGACATGCTTGCTGTTGAGCTAGTTGTGTAGTGACTCTTGCGCTTGCCTATCACTCTGCCCCTTTTCTCGCAAACAACGTCATTGCAAGCTTTGAGCCACTTGTGTCAGGCAGCCAGGCGAGCAAGTATTACATCTAGTTCAAGCTTTAATTTCAGCTAATATCTCTCCCCGATTGTGGTTAGTCACCCAGGGAGCACAGTCAGTATTCAAGGATGATATTGTGAATATCTGGCAAACCCCTATCTGGGGATTAGGTAAAACCCTTTCTCTGGAACACCCAGAATTTGCAACCACCTGTTTAGACTTAAGCGCTGATCGCCTCGACAATGAAACCGCTAAGTCTTTGCTCCAGGAATTACTTACTCCCGATCAGGAAAACCAAATTGCTTATCGCCGTGGGGTTCGCTATGGGGCTAGGCTGGATTATTCCCAACCTGTACAAACACTAGCTAACGCTCCCGTAACGTTGAAGTTGAACAGTTACGGTACCCTTGACAATTTAGCATTAGTTCCCTTGGCTTCCTCTTCCTTGGCACCAGATGAAGTAGAAATAAAAGTTAGGGCGAGTGGACTTAATTTTAGAGATGTGCTGCGTGCCTTAGGCATGATGCGCGACATCGAGGAATCTTTAGGGATTGCTAATTCAGCAAAGGATATATTGTTCGGCTTTGAATGTGCAGGCACAATTGAGCGTGTGGGCAAACAAGTCTCTGATTTCCAAGTGGGTGATGCTGTGATTGCCTATGCATCAGGTAGTTTAGCAAGTGTGGTTAAGGCTAAAGCAACATTGGTAGTTTCCAAACCACCGGAACTCAGTTTTGAAGAAGCAGCAACAGTTCCGGTTAATTTTTTGACGGCCTATTACGGTCTGTTGAAGTGTGCCCAAATTGGTTCCACAGACCGCGTATTAATTCACAATGCGGCGGGAGGTGTTGGTCAAGCAGCAGTTCAATTGGCAAAGCTGAAAGGAGCAGAGGTATTTGCGACAGCTAGCCCACCCAAGTGGGATTTCTTAAAGTCGGTGGGCATTAAGCATATCTACAACTCACGTACCCTTGAGTTTGCTGAGCAAATTATGGCTGACACCGATGGAAAAGGTGTGAATGTTGTCCTCAATAGTCTAGCTGGTCAGTTTATTGATAAAAGTTTTGATGTGCTTGCCCAAGGAGGGCGTTTTGTAGAAATCGGTAAACTTGGCATTTGGGATGAGCAGAAATTGCAAGCTTTGCGTCCTGATGCGGCTTATTTCCCCTTTGATTTAGGGGAGATGGATGGGGCGAAAATTTCTGCCATGTTGCTGGAACTGATGAACTTATTCAAGGAAGGTAAACTCAAGCCCTTACCCCTTAAAGCTTTCCCCATCACCGAATATGTCAATGCTTTCCGCTATATGCAGCAAGCTAAGCACATTGGTAAGGTAGTGTTAAGTTTTCAAAATCCAGAAAATTGCTTAGTCCGCCAAGACAGCAGTTATCTGATTGCAGGAGGATTGGGCGCATTAGGCTTGCAGGTGGCTCAGTGGCTGGTGGAACAAGGTGCTAAACATATAGTCCTCACCGGGCGAAGCAGTGTCAAACCAGCAGCAAAGGAGGCTATTAAACAACTAGAGCACTCAGGAGCTAAAGTCTCAGTTGTTCAAGCTGATATTTCTCATCAAGAAGATGTGAAAAAAATCTTGACTCAATGCCCTAATTTAGCTGGGATCATCCATACCGCAGGTGTTTTAGCTGATGGTTTGTTAAGGGAACAAACACCGACACGCTTCCATACCGTTATGGCATCGAAAGTGCAAGGAGCTTGGAATTTACATCTTTTGACTCAAGATTTACCCTTGGACTTTTTTGTCTGTTATTCCTCCGCTGCTTCTTTGTTGGGTAATGCAGGTCAAAGTAATTATGCAGCAGCTAATGCCTTCCTTGATGGCTTAGCTAATTATCGAAGAGCGCAAGGATTACCTAGTTTAAGTATCAATTGGGGACCTTGGGGCGAGGTAGGAATGGCAGCCAAACTTTCTAGTCGCTTGAAAGCTCAAGGTTGGGGTATTATTAGTCCTCAACAAGGTTTGCCAGCATTAGACTACTTAGTAAAACACGGAGATAGCCCTCAAGTAGGTGTTTTGCCGATGAACTGGTCAAAATTCTTAGAACGAATGCCAGAAAATTGGCCATTCTGGGATAATTTCCAGACAAATATTGTTAAATCTTCTCAAGAACAACCAGCCTTACTTGACCAACTAAAAGCGACTCTAGCTCATGAGCGACGCACCATGTTAATGGAGCATGTTCGTTCGGCCATCAGAAAAATAATTGGCTTGAATGCAAGCACGAGGATTGAAGCGCGTCAGTCTTTGTTTAACTTAGGACTTGACTCCCTGATGGCGGTGGAATTAAGAAACAATCTGGAAAAAAGTACTGAACATTCCTTGCGCTCCACTCTGCTATTTGACTATCCCACCTTAGAGGCATTGGTGAATTACCTGTTGCAAGAGGTACTCATTCTAGAAGATACAAGTGCCCAGACCGCCGATGAAGAAACGACAACATCTAGTCAAGTATTTGAAGAACTTTCGGAAGAGGAAGCGGACATTTTACTAGCCAGCAAGTACGAAAAATTAAACAGATTATTAGGAAATATTTAACATGGTTCAAACTCCCGCCAAACCAACCACAGTCCAGTTGCTCCAAGCCCTAGAGGAAGCGAGTTCCAAACTAGAGGCTGTTCAACAAGCAAAAACAGAACCGATTGCCATTATTGGCATGAGTTGTCGTTTTCCAGGTGCAAAAGACCCAGAGTCTTTTTGGCATTTACTCTCCAATGGCGTAGATGCAATTCAGGAAGTCCCTGCTAACCGTTGGCAGATTGATGAGTGTTACGATCCCGATCCCGATGCTCCGGGAAAGATGTATAGTCGCTATGGTGGCTTTTTGTCCGAAGTTGATAAATTTGACGCTCACTTCTTTGGCATCTCACCTAGGGAAGCCATGTCCCTTGACCCACAGCAACGGCTACTACTAGAAACAAGTTTTGAAGCTTTAGAAAATGGTGGTCAGTCATCAGAAAAGCTATTTGGCACAGCAACGGGTGTGTTTGTGGCAATTAGTACTTTTGATTATGGGATGCGTTTGTCACAAGCGCGATCGCAAATTGATGCTAACCTGGGTACAGGTACCCTTTTAAGTCCAGCAGCAGGACGCTTGTCCTATAGTCTGGGATTGAAAGGTGCAAGCATGGTAGTGGATACAGCCTGTTCTTCTTCCCTCGTCGCCACCCATCTGGCTATCCATAGCTTGCGTAACAGGGAATCTGACCTAGCTTTAGTGGGCGGTGTGAACTTACTGCTGGCACCAACCCTAAGCATCAACTTCTCAAAAGCGCGGATGCTTGCCCCAGACGGTCGTTGTAAAACCTTTGATGCTAGTGCCAACGGGTATGTACGTAGTGAAGGTTGTGGCGTTGTGGTTTTGAAGCGCCTCAGTCAAGCTATAGAGGATGGGGACAACATTTTAGCCTTAATTCGAGGTTCTGCCATCAATCAGGATGGGGCGAGTGGTGGTTTAACAGTACCCAGTGGACCTTCCCAGGAAGCAGTAATTCGTCAAGCACTGAAAAATGCAGGGGTCAAGCCGAATGAAGTTAGCTATATCGAAGCCCATGGTACAGGCACTTCTTTAGGAGACCCCATTGAAGCTAATGCTTTGGGTAGCGTTTTTGGTAAGAGGGAAGAACCCTTGATTATAGGCTCCGTTAAAACCAATATCGGACACCCAGAAGCAGCAGCGGGTATAGCCAGTTTAATCAAAGTTGTTCTCTCACTGCAACATAAACAGATTCCACCTCACCTGCACTTTCAGCAACCTAACCCTTACATTGATTGGGAGCAACTACCGCTCCAAGTGCCTAGGGAATTAAGGCAGTGGTCAAGAGTCAATCAACAAAGGTTTGCTGGAGTTAGTTCCTTTGGTTTTAGTGGCACTAATGCCCATGTCATTCTTGCCGAAGCACCAGCAGTTGAACTAAAAAGCAAAGAGCAAACTGCCCAACTACCCCTCCATCTGCTCACCCTCAGCGCCAAAACTAAACCTGCTCTTGAGGAAATGCTTCACAACTATACAGAGCATTTAGCTACTCATCCTAGCCTAGACTTAGCTGATATTTGTTTTACCACGAATACCCGTCGTACCCATTTCCCCGAACGTTTGGCAGTGGTAGCTGACTCAGTGGCACAGTTACGGGAACAGTTGTTAGGGTATCAAGTGGGGGTCGAACATCATCACCTGTTGCGAGGTAGTAAGGATGAATACCAACCCCAGATTGCATTTCTCTTCACTGGACAAGGTTCCCAATATCTCGGTATGGGGCGAGAACTATACGAAACCCAACCGATATTTCGTCAAACCCTAAACCGTTGTCAGGAAATTTTGGGTCCTATGGGAGACGAAGGGCATTTGCTCCTAGACATCCTCTACCAAAGTGATGACCATTCCTTGCTGGAGCAGACCGTTTATACCCAGCCTGTGCTGTTTGCCCTAGAGTATGCCCTAGCTCAGATGTGGCTATCATGGGGAGTCGAACCCACCGCAGTTATGGGCCATAGTGTAGGGGAATACGTTGCAGCTTGTGTGGCTGGGATTTTTTCCTTAGAAGACGGCTTGAAACTGATGGCAGCTAGAGGACGCTTGATGCAACAACTGCCTACTAATGGACAGATGGTTTCTCTGTTGGCATCGGTTGAACAAGTGGAAGAAGCACTTGTCGGTAACAGCTTAGTTGGTATTGCTGCTATTAATGGACCCGAGAGTGTTGTGATTTCCGGGCAGCAAGAAGCAGTAAGTCAGGTAGTACAAAAGCTAGAACATCAGGGAATTAAGCATAAGCCCTTGCAGGTTTCCCATGCCTTCCATTCAGCAATGATGCAGTCGATGCTAGCTGATTTTGGCAAGGTGGTGCAAGAGGTTAGTTTCCACCAACCCAAACTTAACTTTATCTCCAATGTTTCAGGTTGTGAGGAGCGGCTGTTACCTACATATACCCAATATTGGCTCGACCATTTGACACTCCCCGGTCTAAAGACGCGGGGATTCTTCGCTCATAGACTCGACTTGCTGAACCTGGCCGGAGCCAAGAACAGTAGAGGCATTAAACTAAGCCGGAGAGTCGCCCCTCCGACTCGTCTTCAAAACCGTACGTGATAGTTTCCTATCATACGGCTCCTCATCATAGGAACCATTGTCATTGGTACCTCTAGAATGGATTGACATCTAA